>CAZWLI010000091.1:0-2826 GCA_964634525.1 uncultured Candidatus Peribacteria bacterium
AGATGCTGATGGTAGTTCAAATGGCATGAGAAATCAATGCTCTCAGCTCTTCCAGATTTGTCTTCGTCAATGCCGAGACGGCCGGCCAGGGTCGCTGCTCTTGGAAGCAGAAGTGTTGCTGGTCGGATTTGTTGTAGACCCGTAGGATCGGTCTTTTTTTGTCGACGAGTTCAGACAGTATTTTTTCTACGACTCGTATCTTCATCTGTTGATGCGGATCCGAACAATCGATGATGTGCAGGATCAGATCGGCTTCGGTGAGCTCCGCGAGGGTGGCTTTGAAGCTCTCGATCAGGTGTGGCGGGAGATTTTGGATGAAGCCAATCGTATCCGCGATCAGAATCTTCTGGCCTCGTCCGGGATTATTTTCATCCGCTATCCACATCGTCCCGATGCTCGTGTCCAGCGTGCTAAATAATTCATCGCGAACAAAGGCTTCTTTTTTCGTGAGGGCGGCGAGCAAGCTTGACTTGCCGGCATTGGTGTAGCCGACGAGGGCGACGGTCTTGAATCCTTCGCGTTTGCGTCGATCATGCTGATTTTTTTGCACGGTTTTGAATTGCTCCAGCTTTCTCTCGACTTCCTTGATTTGCTCGCGGATGTGGCGCTTCTCCGTTTCAATACCCTTTTCTCCGGAGCCTCGCGTGCCGCTGATGCCACCCCGTTCGCGATCGAAGAGTTTTTCGTGGTATTGGTAGATCTTCGGGATCTGAGTTTTCAGCTGCGCTAGCTTGATCTGAAGCTTGGCGATCTGGGAGCGTGCGTGCTTCTCGAAGATCTTCAGGATCGTATCCGTGCGATCCCAGATCGGGATTCTCGCTTCCGGACGCGGATCGTCAGAGTTGTAGCTGAAAAGCCTGCCGAGATTCTGGGCATGGTGCGGCTTCAAAAAGCCATTGAAGATCGCCATGTCCACCTTCAGATCCTTGGCAATCTTTGCCGCTTCCTCGGCCTTCCCCGTCCCGAGATAGGTCTTGCTCGAGGGCCTTCCGCGCTTCTGAAGAATCTTTTCTATCACAATCCCGCCGTAAGTCTCGACCAGGTGGCACATTTCCTCAATCTCTTGTCGAGATTCTTCAACTGTTTTTTCCGGCGGAATCACATCAATGAGTATTGCTCGTTTTTGTGCGCAAAAGGGGCGAGGCCCCTCTCGCGGGTTCTCCCCTTGATGGGATTCGCTCGCTTTGGGACCCACGAGACCCAAAACGTCGCGTTCTTTTTTGTAGTTTTTAACGATACATTAAAATTATTGACACTTTAATATAATCATTTTTTTTGTATTTTTTCCAGGTACTTGCAGAGCTCGCTTGTATTGTTATACTGTGCTGTGTTTTTCATGGAGTATGATTCAAGTTCAGAATCTTCGAAAACTCTACGGCGACTCGGTGGCGGTGGATGACATTTCCTTTGAAGTGAAACAAGGTGAGATTGTAGGGCTCCTGGGCCCCAATGGCGCCGGGAAAACGACAACCATGCGGGTGATCACGGGATTTTTTCCGGCGAGTTCTGGTGTTGTCGAGGTGAACGGCCGCTCCGTCGAGACTCATCCGCTCCTAGTGAAGCGGTCGATCGGCTATTTGCCAGAAAACTGTCCACTCTACCAGGACATGAAGGTTCAGGAGTTTTTGCAGTTCGTTGCCCAAGTGAGAAACATCAAACATGCACTTCACCGCATCCGAGAAGTGGGGAAGCTGATCGGCCTGGAAGATCGCCTCCAACAGGAGATCGGAACGCTCAGCAAAGGCTATCGTCAGCGTGTCGGACTTGCCCAGGCTATTCTTCATGACCCTGATGTGCTCATCCTGGATGAACCAACGGTGGGTCTGGATCCCAATCAAATCATTGAAATTCGCTCGCTCATCCGAGAGATCGGCAAGAAGAAAACAGTGCTCTTCAGCAGCCATATTCTCTCCGAAGTGGAGGCAACCTGTGATCGTCTGCTCATTATCAACCATGGAAAGATCGCCGCTTCCGGAACAATCCACCAGCTGAAAAGTCAGCACCTCAAACATGCACTTATTCGCGTCACGATCGAGGGAAATGCGAAGGGGCTTGTCAAGATTCTCGAGGCTATCCCCGGAGTCTCTCGAGTGATCTGTCCTGACCTGAAGAACGAGCAGGGATTCACGGTCTTTGAGATTGAAACCGATGCCGCGGATGATCTTCGCAAAGCGATCACCCATGCCGTCGTCACGGGAGGATTTTCCCTGGTTGAAATGAAGAAGGAGGAAAAGAGTCTCGAGGAAGTTTTCGCCGGCTTTACCAAAACATGATGAATTCCATTCTTACAATAACGAAAAGAGAAGTTCAGAGTTTTTTTAACTCCCCGCTGGCGTATATCTTTCTCGATATTTTTTTGATCCTCTCCGGATGGCTCTTTTTTCAAAACTACTTTTTGATCGGTCAAGCGGACATGAGGGCTTTCTTTGATCTGCTCCCCTGGATGTTTCTCTTCCTCATTCCCGCGATCACGATGAAGAGCCTGGCGGAAGAAAAAAAGCTCGGAACGCATGAGCTCCTGCTCACCATGCCGCTGCGAGAATCCCACATTGTGTTTGGGAAATGGTTCGCGTCCATCATCATTGTCGGCCTTGCCCTTCTTTTTTCCATTCCCATTGCGGGGATTATCCTCTTCACCGGCCCGGCGGACATCGGAGTCATTTTGGCTTCGTACCTCGGAGCATTATTTTTGGGCGCATCCTACGCTGCTCTTGGCGTTTTTATTTCTTCCCTCACGGACAATCAGATTATCGCGTTTTTGCTCACGGTGGTCGGGGTCTTTCTTTTCTTCATCGTTGGCGAGCTCTTTTTTCTCCAAAATCTTCC
>CAZWLI010000092.1:0-7177 GCA_964634525.1 uncultured Candidatus Peribacteria bacterium
CATACACCAATTTTTGTATCCAATTCTTCAATATTTATTATCAACTTGGGTAGAAAACATGCAATTTGGATAATTTAAGGTAATATACTTTTTGAGTTTTCCTCCCCTATGCCCAAGTGGCGGAATTGGTATACGCGCGCGACTCAAAATCGCGTTCCCTCGCGGATTGTGGGTTCGAGTCCCACCTTGGGCACCATGTAGGAAATTGCAAGTTTGAAAGGTTCGCCTCGCTTCGCTCGGCGACAAAATCGTATTCCATATTGGGGGTAAAAACGAATTCACGATTTCGCATTTTGGGGGAAGAAAATTTTTTAATCCTTGTGCTATAATATATAAAGAAAGCTGGTCGACTTTTAGTATGTGTAAACATTAACTTAAATAATCCAAAAATTTGTCTAAATCTAAAAAGATTGTTTTGGGAATTGCAACGATGTGGCCCATATTCTACATGGTCTTTTTCTTCGTCTTTGTCTTCTCTCTAATTTTTACGTCTTTCTCTAGTGGACCATCGAAGGAAGTGCCGGCCGGTTTTTTCCTGATTTTTCCACTTCATTTCTTTACCATTATTTTGATGTTTGTCCTGCTTTTCATCTACATCAAAAATGTCTTTAAAAATGATAGAGTTGCTCAAGATAAGAAAGCGCTTTGGGCTGTATGTTTGTTTCTGGGAAATATCATTGCAATGCCAATATACTATTACCTCTACATTTGGCGAGAACCTAAACAGGAACAGTTGTCCCGATAAATTTTTCTTGTATGGTTTGTTTAGCATAGACATCTTGAGTTGGTTTTAATTTTTTTTCAGAATTGAATGCCGCCAAAGAAAAACTTGAAATTGTCAGCGGTGCGGCTCCGCCGCCTTTCCGAATTTTCGCGGGGGGAATTCCTCGCCGTCGCAGGCGGCGAAATGCGTTCGGACTAATTCAAGAATACTGCACCATCTATTTTGCTTCCTTCGAATTCCACGCCAGGCGATGAATTGTTTTCATGGTCTCGACAATGGCGGAGTTTTCGATGAGGATGCCGAAGGCGTCTGAGCTTAAGTTCAGAATGAGCAGCTTATCTTCGTAGATGTCAATGCAGGAAAACATCTTTCCATTTTTCTCGGAAATAAATTTCGTGGCTCGTTGCTGTTTCTTATCCAGTGGTACCAGGTAGCGATCAAAGGGCGTATCGTGACAGATGGAGCGAATGAATATTTTTCGTTTCGCGCGAGTAGCAATGAATTTATCCATCCATTTCTCACCAAATTTTTCTGCAAGATCTTCATGCGTGGCAAATTCCAGAATCTCCGTGGTGCTCTCAAGGAGTTTGCCATAGGCCACTTTGCACGAAGCCACACCTTCGAAGAAGGAGAGTTTGGGAGGTGAGGTGAGCGGATTTTTGGTTTCTTTGAGCAGCGGGATGAGATGCTTCAAGGCTTCGGACTCTTTCTCCAGCTCCCCTGATTTGGCTCGCTCAAGATCAGATGGATCGGCAAAGAAGTACTCCGTTTTTTCTTTTTTTCGCATACGAAGATACCCATGGTCGCGAAGACGATGCAGGATGAAGAGTGCCGTGGCCTTCGGCATCGAAAGTTTTTTGCTGATGAATGATGCAGGCTGTTCACCATTCTCCAGTAGGGCGAGGTAAATGCGAATCTCTTTGCCATTGAACCCAAGAACTTTTAAATACTCTTGCATGTTGACAAAAATTATTGACAGTAGTTGAGAAAGATCTCTTGAATTGTCTCTTTTGAAGCCTATGATAGCAATCATGTTTTATTGACATTTTATTTTTTTCCATGCCCACCAAAAAAATCTTTGCCGAGGCGGCGTATCAGAAAGACTTTGAAGCGAAGGTTCTCGAAGTCAGGAATGACGAAACTGGTATTCCACGTATCGTAATCCTCGACCAGACCATTTTCTATGCCATGAGTGGGGGTCAACCCGGGGACACCGGTCTCATTGTGGGCCCGATGGGTGAAGAAAAGGTAGGTGATACACGATATATCGACACTGAAAAGAAAATTATTGGGCACTTCATGAATGAAGCTACAAAGTTAAAAGTTGGAGATCAGATCACGGGCAAGATCGACTGGGAACGAAGGTATCGTCACATGCAACTGCATTCGCTGGTGCACATTTCGGCGCTGCTTTTTGAAAAGCGCTATGGGAATCAGAAGTGCATTGGCTCCAATATTGCGGACAAGGGGCGTATTGATTACGAATATTTTGGTGAGATCAATGTTGAAGCTCTTCAAAAAGAGGCCGAGAAATTGATTCAAGAAGATCACCCGATCACAACACGTGGGGAGAGTGATGACGAAGTCAAACGAGTCTGGGAAATGCAGCCACTTGGGACGATCCCGTGCGGTGGGACTCACGTGAAAAGCAGTTGTGAAATTGGAAAAATTGAATTGAAGCGAAAAAGTTTAGGCAAGCAGGGGCAAAGGATCTATTGCCAGCTTTTGACAAGTGAAAGTAATTCCCTTGAAGCTTCGAAATGATATCCTGGAGAGGATAAAATCTTCGCATGTTTTGGGATAAGGGACCCTCGATCCGGCAGATCAAAAAATACGTCGCGGCGGCGAATTATCTTGCCGCTGCCCAGATTTATCTGAAGGACAATTTTCTCTTAACTGAGAAACTCACCTTCGGTCATATCAAGGATCGCCTCCTCGGACACTGGGGTACATGCCCGGGGATCAATTTTGTGTATGCCTTCTGCAATTACCTCATCAAGAAATACGATCAGGAAATGATGTGCATTATTGGACCGGGGCATGGATTTCCAGGTCTTCAGGCGAATCTTTTTCTGGAAGGATCGCTCAGTAAGTTTTACAAAAAAATTCCGTACAACGAAAAAGGTATTGCAGAAATCATCGGTAAATTCAGCTGGCCCTATGGGTATCCGAGTCATAGTAATCCTGGAGTTCCGGGGGTGATCCTCGAGGGTGGTGAGCTTGGATACGCCCTTTCCACCGCCTTCGGTGCGGTGCTGGATAATCCTGAACTCATTGCAGTCTGTCTGGTCGGCGATGGAGAGGCGGAGACAGGAGCTACGGCGACCGCCTGGCATTCCAATAAATTTTTGGATCCTCACACGAGCGGAGCTGTGCTTCCGATACTTCACCTCAATGGTTACAAAATTTCTGGCCCCACGATTTTTGGCAGGATGACGAACCGAGAGCTCGAATCACTTTTTTCTGGCTATGGGTATCTTCCGATCATCGTCGAGGGAAATAACCTCTATCGACCCATGAGAAGAGCCATGGAAAAAGCCTATGGTGAGATCAAAGCGATACAAAAAAGAGCGAGAGCTGGGAAGAAGGTGGTGTCGCCTCGCTGGCCCATGATTGTCCTCAAATCTCCGAAGGGATGGACGGGCATTCACAACATTGGCAAGAAGCTTCTCGAGGGCAATTTCCTTTCCCATCAGGTGATCGCGGGCAACTGCAAGCAAGATGAGAGTGAGCTTAGGCTCGTTGAAACATGGCTTCATTCCTATGAATTTCAGAAGCTCTTTGTCCCGGGAAAGGGTTTCTCAAAGGCAGTCCAGGCTGTCATTCCGGATCGGAGTCTTCGCATGGGAACCTGCACCCATGCTTTTGGTGGAGATACGATCAAGCCATTGAAGCTTCCCACTCAAGAATCGATGGAGATCAGGATCATCGAGCCAGGGCATTTGAGCGCCAGCTCCATGTTCAAGGCTGGGGATTATCTTCGTGATGTGTTTCGCCTGAATCGGAAAGAAAAAAATTTCCGCCTGATGTCTCCCGACGAGACCTATTCCAACAAGCTCATGGCCGTCTTCGAAGAAACGACTCGGGCCTGGCAATGGCCACTCCAGCCCAACGATCAAGATATGAGTCAGGGGGGGAGAGTGATGGAAATGCTCAGTGAGCAGACTCTGCAGGGATTTATGCAGGGCTATGTGCTCACCGGTCGCCATGCGGTCTTCGCTTCCTACGAAGCCTTCATCCAGATTGTCGCGAGCATGGCCGATCAGTACGCGAAGTTCATCAAGGCATCGCATGAGTTTGCGTGGAGAAAACCGGTCGCTTCACTCAATTACATCTTGAGCAGCCTTGGATGGCGACAGGATCACAATGGGTATTCGCATCAAAATCCTGGTTTTATTTCCAATATGCTGATCAAGCATGGGAGCTTTGTTTCCGTCTATTTCCCGGTCGATGCCAATATGATGCTGGTGATGCTCGAAGACTGTTTGAGTGACAGAAATCGCATCAACGTCATTGTTGCCGGCAAGAATTTCCTCCCGCAGTGGAGGACTTTGGAACAAGCCAAGAAACAGCACAAAAACGGTCTTGATATCTGGGAATTCGCGAGCCACGACAATCCCGATATCGTGATTTCTTCCGCGGGTGATTACCCAACCCAAGAAGCCCTTGCGGCCGTCAATATTCTTCGCTTCATCCTTCCGAAGGTGAAGGTGCGTTATGTGAATGTCTCCGAACTCACGGCGATCGGGTTAGGCGACGAAAAACACAAGATGACCAGCGCAGAATTCGTTCATTATTTCACAAAAGATAAGCCCATTGTTTTTAATTTCCACGGCTATCCGGATACCATCAAGCGCATGTTCTTTGCGAGAAGTTCGGCAAAGCGAATTCTGATCAATGGTTACATCGAGCAGGGCTCGACCACGACCCCATTTGATTTGGAGGTGAGAAACGGCACTTCTCGTTTTCAGCTTGTGATGCAGGCTTGTCATGTGCTGAAGGCCTGGAAGACCATTTCTGGGCGAGAGGCTGACACGATTATCACAATGCTTGAGAAAAAACTTCGAGAGCACCGAAGATACGTTTGTGAAAAAGGCGTTGATCCGGAATTTCTCAGTAACTGGAAGTGGGGGGAATATCCGGCCGAGATTTCACAAAAAATCCAATGAACAAGCGATCTCACCATCTTCTTCATCTCATGGTGAATGCCGGCAGCGCAACCCTCAAGCTGGCGGCTTTTGAAGGTGACGTCAAAAAATCTTCCCGAACCTACGACATCAAAAAGTCTTCCGATTATGAGAAGGCTTTGAAGAATTTCACGAAGGGAAAAAATCCCGAAGCCATCGTGCATCGCATGGTGCATGGCGGGGAAGCTTTCCGAAAGACGGTGAAGGTTTCTTCGGCAGTCTTAAAAAAATTAAAGCCTCTTGACCAGCTTGCACCCCTTCACAACCCTGTCGCCCGAAAGTGCATCATGGCTTGTTTGAAAAAATTTTCAGAAGCAAAACAGTTCATTATCTTTGATACGGAATTTCACGAATCCATTCCGGAGGTTAATTATCGATATGCCATACGGGATCAATCGATTCGCAGATTCGGTTTTCATGGTATCGTTTGCGCTTCGATCGCTCGTCAGTTGAATGAGATGAAGAAACTTTCTTCACGAACGATCATCTGCCATCTGGGCAGTGGCTGCAGCGTGACAGCGATGAAAGATGGCAAAAGTATTGATACCACGATGGGATTTACCCCGCTCGAGGGGCTTGTCATGGGCACTCGTGCCGGAGACCTTGATCCCGGGATCGTTCTCGAGCTGGTCAAAAAGCATGGGGAGAAAAAAGTTTTCGAGATGCTGAGTCGTAATTCTGGCCTCAAGGCGCTTACGGGCATCAGCGACATGCGAGATATCTTGAAGAAAGCTTCGAAGGGAAATCAGCAGGCACAACTTGCCGTGAAAATATTCTGCTCCAAAGCCGCGAAGCATATTGCTGCTCTTGCGATTTCTCTTGGCGGCATCGACACCCTTGTCTTCTCCGGCGGCATCGGCGAGCACGCGACTCTCATTCGCGCCAAGATTTGTGATCAGCTCAGGCCTCTCGGAGTGAGAATTAATTTCCAGAAAAATCATTCTGCAGCTCCTGGAAAATATTTTCATCAACTCTTTTCGCACGTCAAAATTCTCACTCTCCATGCGGATGAGGAGGGGGAGATGAACAGAGCCTTGCTTTAAATAACCAGCTTGAGACCGAAAATGACTTTCCAGCTCCTGGAAAAATCTTTACAATAATCCATTTATCCAAAAGTAAATAATCAAAAAGATCAGATAGGCAGCACTAGAGAAAAAAATAAATTTTGCTATTCGAAAGAGTATTTCCGGTAGTGATAGTAATTTTTCTTTTGTTCTTTGCATATCATTTTAATTATTCATTGAAGAAACTATGCTTCTCTAGACTTGCTTTTTTTCCACGTGAAATATTCCTCACTTCGAGGACTGTCAATCAGGTCTTCTGGAGTCACAAAAAAACCAGCCCGAAAATCGTCGTAATCCTCTAGATACATTCCAGTCACGGTTCGAGAATAGCTTTTGTAAATTAATAATGAACAATACCACTTTTCTTCACCCCACTTGCTTGCCATGAGCCCATATCCCTCTTTTTGCATTACTTGCAAACGGGCATATTCAAGAGCTCTTTCTCTGGCCTCCTGTTCAGTAATAATTTTTCTTTTACTTCTTAGAACGGTCTTGGAGTCAATTTCTCTAATGGGATTTGGAAATATGGGACGCAAAAATTTTATCTCTAGGAGATTTTTTGATTTCCCGAAACCTACTGAGTCTTTAAAGAGTACTTCTGCTGGACCTTCAGGTTGACTATTTGAATTTGACCCAACGGCCTCAATAATTGTTAATGGCTTTTCCTGACTTATTAGTGCCGCATGATGCCAGTCCTCCCATGGAAGAAACTTAGCCCATTTTGATGAAGAGTATCGGCTCACAATAAAATCTCCTTTTTGAATTTTGGATGCTGCTGGAATTTCTATTTCCGTAATACCTGATCCAGTAGGAAATGGGGGAAGAATAATAATTGGAAGTGGTGGAGATATTCCAGCACCCATGGGATTTTTTTATTGGTTGCGGGGAGTGGATTCGAACCACTGACCTCCGGGTTATGAGCCCGACGAGCTGCCACTGCTCTACCCCGCAAAAGCAGTGTAGTGGTAAAAGCCCAGAAGGTCAATTTATAGGCTTTTTTAAAACAAATTTCGAGCTATGAGTCTGATAATCTAGAACGCAATTTCCGCGATCATGGGTACATGATCTGAGCTGATATCAGGTCCCGTTGTAAATTTCAATGCAGAGATATTTCGACTCACGAAAATATGATCAATGGGGAGATAAAATCCATATCCAAACCAGCTCATCTGAAGACCGTTACTTACTGTTCTTAAATTCAC
>CAZWLI010000093.1:0-3181 GCA_964634525.1 uncultured Candidatus Peribacteria bacterium
ATCTTTTCAACTATCAGAGCAATCTCTTTGAGAGAGTCTGCTCTTTGGATGAACTCAAGCTGGCCTTCAAGGCGGTGAAGAGAAATGGAGGTGCGCCCGGTATTGACGGGGTCACCATCAAAGAATTCGAAGAGGGATTAGATCAAAGACTGTTACAGCTCAAGAAGGAACTCGAGAGCTGGACATACCAACCTAAACCGGTGAAACAGGTGGACATTCCAAAGCCAGATGGGAATGGCACTCGTCGATTAGGAATTCCTTGTATTCGAGACAGAATAGTTCAGACAAGCATGAAAGCTATACTGGAGCCTATTCTAGACCCCCAGTTCTCTGAGCATAGCTATGGGTTCAGGCCAGGGAGAAATCAATGGCAAGCAATCCACGCTGCGCAAAAGTATGCACAATCCGGAAAAGAATTTATCGTAGATATTGACCTCGAGAAATTTTTTGACCGGGTTCAGCACGACCGGCTTATTCACCGACTCAACCTTCTGATTTCAGACAAACGAGTGTTACGCCTTATAGGAATAACTCTCCGAAGTGGAATTATGAAAGATGGGGTAGTGACTATGACAGAAGAAGGGACAGTTCAAGGCAGCCCACTTAGCCCATTACTGAGCAACGTGGTGCTAGATGAACTGGATAAAGAACTCGAAGAGAGAGGACTTCAATTTTGCAGGTTCGCTGATGACTGCAATATCTTTACAGGATCAGAGAAAGCTGCAAAGCGAGTGATGGAATCAGTAAGCCGGTTCATTGAAGAACGGCTGAAGCTCGTCGTTAATCGGACCAAAAGCAAAGTAGCAAAATCCGAGTTTGTTAAATTCTTGGGTATTACTATCGTAGCTGGAACGATCGCGATCTCGACCAAATCTATGGCTAGAGCCATGGACAAGGTAAGGGGTCTCACGCCACGAGGAACTGCGATATCAATGGAGAAGACGGTTGAGAAAATCAACTCCTGGTATCTAGGCTGGGCGAACTACTACAAAGTGGGGTGTCCAAAAAGTCATAATTTAGGATGATTTCTTTGCCCGAGTTTTGGACCTATAAATTATCTTCCAAGCGACATCTAACGCAACGCGGTCAGTTGGGCGATTAGGATAACGTTTCAATCTAATTTGAATCATTTTTAGATACAGATACCTTAATTTCAAATATTGGATCTTTAGGTCTCGTGTATAAGCCAGAGCCATCCAGAAGCCCAGAGTCAACAGAACCCAAGGAAAACAAATGATCCACTTCAGTTTGATGAGAATGCGTCTATGTGCAAAGGTCATTTTCATAATCTGGGCTTCTTTTTTGAAGGTTCTGATCCGGTATCTGGATAGGAAACGTTATTTTTCTAGTGACCTTCATTAAGCAACCCTATGCTGAGTGCCTCAGAGGGGGCAACAGGAGACATGCAGGCATCTAAAGTACTTCAAAGCCGAAGTCAGTGGAAGAACAAAGCAATTTACCGAGGAGACGATAACCGGTCTCTAAGAAAAGAAAAAAACAGGTTCAAGAGAGAACGTGACGCAGAGTGCGAAAGAGCCGATCGAGCTGAGGAGAGAGTAAGAGAGCTTGAGCAACAGGTGAACTATCTTGCTGTACAGAACAAAGTGGATTTGATCTGGATTGCACTCCAGCTCTTCTTGGTAGCTCATGTTGGGTATCGAGCAGTTTCTCGGATTTTAACTGTTCTGGCGGATTATCTTGGTATTGTCAAAGCACCCTGTCCCCAAACGATAATCAATTGGGTGATCCGGCTTTCAATTGCTCGGATGCAAGCATTCCCTCAGCTGATTGCTCCTCGAGTCAATGGAGATCTTTTTTCAAACGGATTCATTTGGCTGATGGATATCAGTATTGGATTAAATGACAGAAAAATTCTTGCCTTCTTGGGTATAAAAGCCCTTCACCACCAAGGGAACCCAAGCGCCCCTACTCTTCAAGATGCCCATTGTATTGGTGTGTTTGTAGCACCTTCTTGGAACGGAGAATCCATATTGGAAGCTCTCAAAAAACTGATCAGCGTGGTTGGGCGACCCATCGCTATCCTGAAAGACGGTGGAAAAGATCTAGCGAGGGCCGTGAGTCTCCTGAATGATCAAGGCACTCCTTGCCCAAGCATTGATGACATTTCCCATGTCATCGCAAATTTATTGAAACATGAATATGTGCATCATCCTTTGTTTGCTATCTTTATTTCGGCATGCGGACAGGTCTCGAAAAAGCTGAAGCAGTCTGTGCTCGCTTGTCTTGTGCCACCAAAAACATCCATCAAAGCTCGCTTCATGAACGTTCATCGGCTTTTTACTTGGGCGGATCAATTTCTTGCCCACTCTCCTGTGGGAAGGGCAGCCGAAGGATCTATGCTTGAAAAACTGCGTGCAAGCTTAGGTGATTTGCCCGCATGTAAAGGATTGATCTCTCGTTTTGTCCACGATGTGAAGCCCCTCATGGCATGCCAGAAGGTTCTTAAGAATCACGGACTGAGTCACGAAACCAAAAAGGATTGCGAGTCTCTTATCGAGCAGATTCCAACAGCGTCCATTCGAGGGGGAATGATGAATTGGCTGAATAACCAATTTGAGATCAGCGAAAAATTTGGCCTTGCTACGGCAGGAATGCCAATTTCCTCCGATCCAATTGAATCTCTCTTTGGCATAGGAAAACACCATGGCGTTGGCGAAGTGAAAGATGCCAATCGAATTGCTCTACGGCTCCCATCTCTCTGTGGGAAACTCACCCGAGAGGATGCTCAAAACGTAATGGGAATTACAACCGCGCAACAAGAGGAGCTGACTCGTTCATTACCATCAATTACCCAACAGAGGAGGAAGATACTCCCAGTTCCAGGATCATTGGAGACTCTCAGACCAAAAAATATAGGAAAAAACCTTGAGCTCATTCCAGAGTCCAAAAACCGGGGAAAAAATCAAAATTCTATCGAAATATCAAGCCATTATCCAAAAACACTGGAACCAGATTTCGAGGTCTTGAGTAGCTCTATTTTTTCGATGAATGCAAAGCCAGCAACGCTCTCTCTGCATGCATAAAAACACGTCACCATACTTACAATCCAAAAGTTGGTGAAAAAATTAACCCGCTTTTGGACGCCCTAGGTCAGACCCCTATGTCACTACAGTTTCGCGTAAACGAAGAATGGATCTAGACACCCCAGTATTCTCATCGA
>CAZWLI010000094.1:0-3955 GCA_964634525.1 uncultured Candidatus Peribacteria bacterium
AAAAAGAGATTCTACGAGATCCATAAAAAACTGAAGGTCTTCACCTAGGCCCTCACCACTTTCCGGTGGAGGAGCGACAACTGCAAAACCGCTTTTTTCTCCTTTTGAACGAGGAATAAATTCCATGAAATACCTCGCCAACACTTCTGTCATTTTATCAAAATCTCTCACGCCTGTCAGATCGACCATGTCAAAAACGCTTCTCGCGAGATCTGCTCTTCCAAGGGAACAGGGAAAAATAGTGCTTTCTCTAAGAAATTTGAATGCTCCTTCAAATGTTGGATCGTATTGCTCTGGCATGAAAAAATGAAGAGAGTGCAATTTACTCTAAGATAAGAGAAAAATCAAGGCTTTGCACCAATGCGAGAATGGAAGATAAAGTCTTGAAAAAACAAAAAAGACCGCTATGATAAGCGCTCTTTTTCATACCATACCTTCATTTGAAGAGAAAGAGCGTGCCATTCGAGCTCACATACAACGAGGGCCTGGTTTCCCTTGTGTCATGGGAAGACAGGCGCTGAATAATGGAGGTATGGAGGTATTGATTTCGTCCATTACTTTATTCCGAATTGGCTTCGTTTTTTGCTCTCTCCATTCCTGATGATTTATCCCAACAAGTCTCATAAACTCATCCCAACTTGTCCTCACCTCCATTTCAGTTCATTCTTTGAGCTGTTCGAGCGTTCTTATTTGGAAGGTCTTATAGGACGGAATGAAGGGGAAAGTGTTTTCGCAATCGAGCAAAGACTTCGTGTGCGGGAAGATGAGGAATGTTGAATTTTTGTTCCATCTTGTTATAGTACGTTGGCAACGTTTCGCACGTGTCGTATAAAGGCTATTACCGCAGCCTTCCAAGCTGCTGATATGGGTTCGATTCCCATCACGTGCTCCATGCACGTGTCGTATATCGGCTATTACGCTGGCTTCCCAAGCCGGAAAGACGGGTTCGATTCCCGTCACGTGCTCCATTTATAAGTCCCCAACAAACTTATCAAAAATCCAGGCGGTGTCTTCGGGTCCGGGAGTTGCCTCGGGATGAAATTGCGCGGCATAAAAGGGCCTCTTCACATGATAAATGCCCTCCACGGAGCCGTCATTGAGATTCTTGAACCAAACCTTAAAATCCTTCGGTAGCGACCTGGGTCGCACGGCATAGCCATGATTCTGTGAGGTGATGTAGCATTTGCCGGTGCTAAGGTCCATGACGGGCTGGTTGAAAGAGCGATTCCCATATTTCATTTTGTAGGTGCTGCCGCCCGCAGCGAGGGCCATGATCTGATTGCCCAGACAAATGCCGAGAATGGGTTTTTTCTGATGTTCGAGGGCGTGCTCCATGAGCTCGATTGATTGTTTGACCTTTTTCGGATCTCCAGGTCCATTCGTGAAGACGAGCCCGTCGAATTTTTTTAGGAACGGATCTTTGAAAAAATCATAGTTCCATGGAACACGGGCTACGGTGAGATTTCGTTTGAGCAAGCAGCGAATGATGTTTTCCTTGGCTCCGGTATCAACGACCACGACCATGGTTTTTCCACCCGGGTAAATCACGGGCTCTTTGCACGAGACTTCCTCGACGAGATTGCGCTCATTGGGATCTTCGAAGCCATCTTTTTTTTCATTGTTCACGGCCACGATTTTCCCCAGCATGGCACCGTTTTCTCGAAGCTTTTTCGTGAGTGCTCTCGTGTCAATGTCTGTAATCGCCGGTACTTCCTGCTCCTCAAGCCAGTGCCCAAGGCTTTTTTTGGCCGTCCAATGAGAATAGGTTTCACTGTACTGGGCGACGATGAGTCCGCTCATGTGAATCCGATCGGATTCAAAATTTTCAATCAACGCGCCGATTTTTCGAAGATCATCCACGCCATAATTTCCCTGCAGGGGATAGGTGAGGATGAGGATTTGCCCTTTGTAGCTGGGGTCGGTCAGAGACTCGGGATAGCCCATCATGCCGGTTGTGAAGACAACTTCTCCGGTTGCTTCCTTCAGCTTTCCAAAGGACGTGCCAATGTATTCCGAACCGTCGGCGAGAACGAGTTTCAGTTTGAACATATCAATGATGATACTTTTTTCCTTTTTGTATACTAAAGATTCGGTAGAGTTGTTCAAGTAAAACGAGTCGCACCACCTGGTGGCTCATGGTCATGGTGGAAAGCGAGAAAGTCAGGTTTGCGCGTTCTTTCACGGACTTTGCGAGACCATGGCTGCTGCCAATGACAAACACCACTCGAGTTTTTCCTTGTTCTTCAAGTTTTGAAAAGAAGCTGGCGAAACCTTCACTGGAAAAGCTTTTTCCCTGCTCGTCGAGCACAATGACCATTTCTTCAGGCAAAAGATTTTTCAAGATTCTTTGACCCTCTTCTTCCAGCACTTTTTCAATACTCCCTTTGACAGGCTCTTCTTTCAGCACCGTAAATTCCAGACGATGCCAGGCTGAAATCATTTTTTGATATTCCGAAAGAAGGGCGTTGAGCGCCAAATCTTTATTTTTCCCGAGCATGATGATGCGAAGATTCATAGGCTGATGCCAAGGTCATGAAAGGCCCGTTGGAAAGCTTTTAGTGCGGATTTGGTCTGCGCTGGTGTGAGATGGCTGTCCACCTCATGTGCGAGGCGATTGCGCAGCTTGTGGGCGGTCCAGAGTTCATCGAGGTGGGAGAATCGATCCGGCGCCTTCTTGAGTTTTTCTCCCATGTTTCCACGAAGACCTGTTTTCCCCAGCGCAAAATCAAGGAGCGAATCGGCCTTCAGGATGGCCTGTTCGGGCTCCTCATCGCTCATCATTTCAATCTCCTTCCAGATGGAGGTGATTTTTTCCACCGCTCGCTTCGAAAATGGCCGTCGTCTTTTCCACCATGCCAAGAGCGCCAGGATAAGGACCAGGAAAAAGACAAGACCGATCGTAAGAACCAAATCCATCATGATGATTTAACCCGAATATGCTCCTGAATAACTTCCGCAAGGAGATCCTTGATCGACTCCGAATTCTGTGCCGCCTTCGCTTCCGCCATTTTACTCTGGATTTTGTGAATCTGAGAGGCCGCATATTGGGGATCCGGCACATATTCCATCAGCAGATTGTTTCCAGAGGCGCGGATCAGATAGAGATTGCCATAATTAAACATTTTTTGATTGAAGCCCGTCATCTCAATATTGATGGCTTCCACAGCATTGTATTCGACGCGACTTGATTTTTGCTTAAAAAACCCATCCCAGGTCGTATCGATGATGCTGACGTCCGTAAAAAGCCAGGCATCCAAATACCAGTCGAAGAATGAATACGTTGAATAGGCCATGGAAATGAAGAGCCAGAGATAGAAGAAAGAGCTCAGGGGCCCCGAGAACCCCGTAACAAAAACCATCATAAGAAGCGGTGCGAGGTAGCCCAGGAGCGCAATCTTAATCATTTGCCACTGGATGATCATCCAGTGCGGATGCACCACAAAGAACAGGCTTTCATCCTTATTGAGATATTTTCGAAATAGGAAACGTTCGAAGACCATACGTTGAAGTGACGAGGGAAGTATATCGGATTTGCTCTCAAACTGAAATAAGTGGACAATATAAATCGATCTTTTGCCCGGGTGGTGAAATGGCAGACACGCTAGCCTTAGGAGCTAGTCCCTCACGGGGTGTGGGTTCGAGTCCCTCCCCGGGCACCACGTCGTCGGTTATGAAAGCTTCACACTTCGAGACCCGCCGCGGCGGGTCTCTTCGGTTACGCTTTCAAACCTCCTTTTCAAAAATTGTTCATCGGGGACTTTTGTCTTTCTTCAAATTTTTTTATATCTCTTCATCAGACATGATTTTCAGAAGTCATACACCAATTTTTGTATCCAATTCTTCAATATTTATTATCAACTTGGGTAGAAAACATGCAATTTGGATAATTTAAGGTAATATACTTTTTGAGTTTTCCTCCCCTATGCCCAAGTGGCGGAATTGGTATACGCGCGCG
>CAZWLI010000095.1:0-17751 GCA_964634525.1 uncultured Candidatus Peribacteria bacterium
TCAGCAATACTTCGGTGAAGCAGCTCTCGAAAAGGTTCGAGATTTCTTTCGAGGATGCTGAAGCCCGCCGCTTGGCTGTGGCCGCCATAACCCAAAAAGAGTTTTTCGATCTGTCGAAGCTCATCGACGATGTTAATCTCGGGAATCGAGCGGCAGGAACCGACATATTTCCCGTCATGGAGTGTGAGACAAATGGCTGGTTTGCCATACTTTTCGCAGAGTCTTCCGGCGAGCAGCCCGATGATTCCGGGCTGCCACTCCTGACTCCAGATGATGATGGCAGGGTCGTTTTTGTGCTTTTGCTCGACGATTTCGAGAGTTTCCTCCAGGGCCGATTTCACAATCCCCTGCCGTTCTTCATTGAGTTCTCTGAGCTGAGTTGCCATCTCCTCATCTCCCAGCATCATTTGAAACGCCATCATGGGATCTTCGAGCCTCCCAGCAGCATTGATGCAAGGAGCGATGTTGAATCCCAGATGGTAACTGGTGAGTTGTTTCTTGGTGTTATAGAGTTCATAACTTTCGAGAAGTTTTCGAAGACCACGGTGTTTTGTTTGCCGCATTTGTTCGAGGCCCAATTTCACGATGAGCCGATTCTCACCGCGAAGAGGGGCGCAGTCCGCAACAGTGGCGAGGGCGGCGAGGTCGAGAAACTGGCTAAGCTGCTTGCTGGTTGCCTGACTGACCGGCAGGCAGGCTGGTTGTTGGTTCGATGCCATGAGGGCAGAAAGTAATTTAAATGCGACGACCGAGCCGACGATTTCCTTCTCCGGATACTCGCAGTCCTGCTGCTTTTGGTTCAGGATGGCGAAGGCCTTCGGAAGCTCCTTTGGAATCGAGTGGTGATCCGTGACGATAACGTCGATGTCGAATGTGTTCGCCAGTTTAACCGCTTCAATACTTGAAATTCCGCAGTCCACGGTGATGAGGAGCTTCACCCCCAACTCCGAACATTCTTTCACCACCTTGAGATTCAGTCCGTATCCATCTCGTTCTCGGTGTGGAAGTCGCACCGATACCTTGGCTCCAAGCTCTTTCATCCCCAGATACAAAATGCTGGCGCCGCACACGCCATCGACATCGTAGTCACCAAAAATCATCATGCGCTCCTTATCTCTCATGCCCTGCTGAATTCTCTCCACGGCCTTCTTCATACCCTTCATGAGCCAGGGCGAGTGGAGTTCTTTCAATTCATTTTCCAGGTCGAGATTTCGGTGCTTTGCAACTCGTTCCAGGAGCGGAACATTTTCGTAAGGAGTTTTCAGTTTCCAGGATTTTTGGAGAAGGGATTCGCTGGCCTTAGAGACAAATAGTTTCTCTATTTGTCTCACGGCCTTCTTCGCTTCGCGCCCGCCTTTGGCGTTCGCTCCGCTTCGAACCACGAATCTCGCATCTGCTTGGAGAAGGGAAGGCATTCATTATTTAATTTCAAAACTATCGTACTCTCTTCAGAGCTCAATGAGCGAATTTATTTGTAGCTGTATTTTCTTGTATTAAATATTGAATTCATATATAATCAATATTGATTTAATATATATTGTATGTCAGTTGTCAATTTTACGATTCCGAAGTCTCTTGAGCACAGGATTGCAGAAGCTATGCGAGTCCAGGGCTTTACGACAAAAGCGGAGTTTTTTCGCTTTTCAGCCATAAATGCGCTCCAGTCTTTTCATCAATCATCTCCAACCATTGATGATGAATACGCTTGGGAACTGGAAAAACTTGCTGCAACGATTCAAAAAAAATTTAAAGGAAAAAAGCTTCCATCACTCGAAGAGCAATTTGCTGATATGAAATAAATGCAATACGTCATCACAGAGCATTTTAAAAAACAAATAAAAATCTATTTGAAGAAATATCGTTCCTTGTTTAGGGATACGCTGGAAGCCTTGAAGCAATTTGATCCGAATAATAGTATTTCGCTTGGTCATCGCACTTATAAAATTCGAGTAAAATCTTCCGATTTAAAGAGGGGTAAAAGCCATGGATTTAGACTGATTATTTTCATTCTTGAAATTGATGAAATGATCACACCACTGGTGATTTATTTCAAAGGAGATCAGGCAGATATTACAAAAAAGAAAATCCTTTATCACACTGCTTTTGTTGAGCAGGAATTGAATCAACTCACGTAGTCTTTCCGTCCATCGCCTCATTGGCGAGCTCATCAGCTAGAGTATTTTTTTCTCGTGGGATGTGGCGGAATGTTGTCTCCGGATGTTCAAGCACAAATTGTCGGACCCATTCGACATGAGGTTTCAGCTCGAGCTTCTTGATCTTCCATCGGCCCGAGACCTGCTCCACCACGAGTTTCGAATCAAGGTAGCAGGTGATTTTTTCTCCCTTCAGTTTCGCAGCAGCCTTCAATGCCAAGATCAATGCCTGATACTCCGCCTGATTGTTGGTCGTAAAGCCCAAATATTTTTTCAATTTTTTCAAAACAACCCCATTCTTATCGCAGATCACGGCACCGCAACCAGAAGGGCCGGGATTGCCTCGAGACCCGCCGTCGGAGAATGTAAGAAAGTGTTTCATTTGACGTATTCTTCCCAACTTTTTACCTCCAAATCCTTGAGTTTGCAGAGGGCGAGGGATTCGATAATGAGCTCGGCAATCTGTTTATTGGTAATCAGGGGTATATTGTTGTCGGTGGCGCGACGGCGAATCAAGTAGCCATCCGTCACTTCTTCGGGGCTGTAGCTCGTGGGGATATTGATCACCAGATCCACCTTCTTGTCTCGAATAGCATCGGCGATATTGGGGGTCATGCCGGATTGAATCTTGTGCAGAAGCTTGCTGCCAATCCCGTGATTCTTCAGCGCGGCATGGGTTCCTTCGGTGGCGAAGAGCCGGTAGCCGAGAGCGATGAGCTTTTTCATGCTGTCCATGAGGTCAATCTTGTCCTTTTCTTCACCAATCGAGACCAGGATATTTTTCCGGGGGAAAGTGAAGCCCACGGCCAGGAGGGACTTCAGCAAGGTCTCGTGGATCTCGTCACCAAAGGTGGCGACCTCTCCGGTGGAGCTCATTTCAACTCCAAGCGTGGGATCCGCGCCCTTCAGGCGGCTGAAGGAAAACTGTGCGGCCTTGATCCCGATATGATCCAGCTCCAGCGTCTTGATGTGCAGTTTTTTCAGCTCGTCCAGTTTCGCAGAGTCCAGCATGGCGTAGGTGGCGAATTCAATGAAGTTGTAGCCCGTGACCTTGGAAGCAAAAGGGAAGGATCGGCTCGCGCGCAGATTACACTCAATCACCTTCACCTGATTGTTCTTGGCGAGGAATTGAATATTGAAAGGGCCGGAGATCATCAGCTCCTTCGCAATGGCTTTCGTAATCTTCTTGATCCGGCGAATCGTTTCGAAATAGACGCGTTGGGGAGGCATGACAATGGTCGCGTCGCCGGAATGAACGCCGGCATTTTCGATATGCTCACCGACGGCGTAGATGAGGATCTGGCCCTGATGAGCGACGGCGTCGATTTCGATTTCCTTGGCATTTTTTTCAAATTTCGAAACGACCACGGGCGACTCGCGAGAGACTTCCGTGGCTTTTTTCAAAAATTCTTCCAGATTTTGTCGATGGTAGGCGACACGCATGGCCGCTCCGGAGAGGACATAGCTCGGTCGCACCAGTACGGGATAGCCGACTTCTTCCGAGAAGGCGACGGCCTCGGAGAGATTATTCGCCTGAGTCCATCGAGGCTGATCGATCTTCAGCTTGTCGCAGAGTGCGGAGAATTTGTGGCGGTCTTCGCACTGGTCGATGCTGGTCACCGACGTTCCGATGATCTTTACTTTGTTTTTCTCGAGCTTCAGGGCGAGATTATTTGGAATCTGGCCACCGGTTGAGATGACAACACCGTCGGGCTTTTCGCGATGGTAGATGTCGAGAATGCGCTCGAGGGTGAGCTCTTCGAAGAAGAGTCGGTCGGACATGTCGTAGTCCGTCGACACGGTCTCGGGATTGCAGTTGATCACGATGGTTTCGTAGCCTTCCTTCTTCAAGGTGTTGACGACATTGATATTGCACCAGTCGAACTCCACCGACGAGCCAATGCAGTAGGGGCCACTGCCCAACACAATCATTTTTTTCTTTTGGCTGGGCTCGACATCGTGTTCCATGCCGTGATAGGTGAGATAGAGATAGTTCGTCTGAGCGGGGAATTCGGCCGCCAGCGTATCGATTTGTTTCACCCAGGGCTTGATGCCCTTCTTCAGGCGATAGTGCGTCACGACTTCGTCCGAGAGCGAAAGAATCCTGGCAATCTGTTCATCGCTGAAGCCATGCTTCTTTGCTGTCAGGATTGCCCCAGCCGCATGGTCGGTCTCGCCCTCGATGCTGGTCTTTAGCACGTCACTATTTTTCAGCATTTCCTGACGAAGGAGCTCCATATTCTCGAGCTTGTACAGAAACCAGCTGTCGATGCCCGTGAGCTCATTAATCTCCGCCACCGTCCAGCCCTCTGCGAACGCTGCAGCAATGGCAAAGATACGCTGAGGAGTGGGGACTTCAAGAGACTTCTGAATATTCGTCACCGGGAAGCGATGGGTTGAGAAGCCTTCGGCGCCGATATTGAGCATGCGAATGCCTTTTTGGAACGCCTCTTCAAAAGATCTTCCGATGGCCATGATCTCGCCCACGGATTTCATTTCCGTGGAAATTTCTTGAGAGACTTTGCGAAATTTCCCCAGATCCCAGCGCGGCATTTTCACGGTAATGTAATCGAGGGCGGGTTCGAAGAAGGCCGAGGTTTCTTTTGTCATACTGTTCTTCAGCTCCGGAAGCGTTCGGCCCAGCGAAAGCTTTGCCGCAATGAAGGCCAGGGGATAGCCCGTGGCCTTGGACGCCAGCGCCGAGGAGCGAGAGAGTCGGGCGTTGACCTCGATGATGCGATACTCCAGGCTGCTCGGGTGCAGGGCAAATTGGATATTGCACTCCCCGACGATCTCGAGCGCACGGATAGTGCTGATGGAAATATTCCTCAGCATTTGGAATTCGTGATTGCTCAGCGTTTGAGATGGCGCGACCACAATCGACTCTCCGGTGTGGATGCCGAGCGGGTCGAAATTTTCCATGTTGCAGACCGTGATGCAGTTATTAGCGCAGTCTCGTACCACCTCGTACTCGATCTCCTTCCATCCGCGAAGATCCTCCTCTACGAGTACCTGAGGGCTCACAGCAAAGGCGACCTCGAGGAGAGATCGAAGCTCTTTTTCGTTTTCCGCAAATCCACTTCCGCGTCCGCCCAGAGCAAACGCTGCGCGGCAAATCACGGGGTAGCCGAGCTGCTCTGCCGCACTGATTGCTGTTTCAGTTGTCTTGCAACCAAAAGAGCGCGGTGTTTTCAGATCTCGTTTTCTCAAAAATTCGGCAAATTTTTCACGATCTTCCGTCAGTTCTATAGATTTCGTGGAGGTTCCGAGGACCTCGACCTTGTGTTTTTTGAGAATTCCTTTTTTGCGGAGCTCCAGGCCGCAGTTCAATGCCGTCTGTCCTCCAAAAGAAAGGAGAATCCCCTGGGGCTTTTCCTTCATCATGACCTGCTCAACGAAATGGGTCGTGATCGGAAGGAAATACACCTTGTCCGCCAGCCCCTTGCTGGTCTGGTTGGTCGCGATGTTGGGATTGATGACTACGACCTCAAGACCCTCTTCTTTCAGGGCTTTGATGGCCTGTGATCCGGAATAGTCGAATTCACCTGCTTCACCAATTTTCAAGGCTCCGGAGCCGAGAAGAAGAACTTTCTTGAGTTTGGACATAGAGCTTAAGGTTGACTCAGCAGGTCGATTCTCTCATATTTTTCTCCGCTGTCATCATACATAAACTTGATCTCCGGCATTTTGCGCATGGAAATCTTTTTGCTGAGTTGAAAGGTGAACTTTTTTGATTTGGCATTGAGCTCGTCGGCAATTTCCGGATTGTTCTTCAGGGTGCTGACGTAGACTCTTGCGAATTCAAGGCCTGGCGTGACGACCACATCCGTGATGGTGATGAGCCCAAAACCCTGGCTCGTCATTTCCTCCATGAGGATTTGGCCAAGGTGCTTCATGATCTCAGAGCTGAATTGGTCGGGACGGTAGGACAAGTTAGGAACTTAGGAACTTAAGTATTAGGATACTATCATAACTTCTTAGGTTCCTATGCTTTCCGAGCCTCACTACCCTTCTCCCCAAAATGTCGCAGTAGTTTTCGTCGTCCTGCTGTTGCTCATGGCCGGGGTTTTTGTCTGGGCTTTTGTCATCAATTTTGGCCATATCGAATTCAGTTCCGTTCAACCCTTTTCTGTGGAGGTGAATGGAAAGAACTTCGACTGTTCGGGCTCGTGCACCGTGGATCTGCCCCCACGAAATTACACTGTCGTAGCTCATACGAAGGGGTTTTATGATCTCTCGTTTTCCCTTGTCGTTGGGCGCTGGACAACGATTTCAAAACCCCTCAGTTTCGAACTCGTGCCCTATCTCAAGCCTTTCACCGGGGAACTCCCCGAAGCATCTCTTCCGGTTCGATTCGAAAAAGATCGCACCGGCAAGGTCAGTTTGATCCGAGAGGACGTCGGCAAGAAGATCGTGATCACGACCTTTGACACTTTGAAAAACCCAGCCTTGGATGCGAAGGGGGGAGTGGCGGTGATCGTGGACAGCGGCAGAACTTTTTTGGTGAATATTCAAGATGGCCGAAAACTTCGGCGCTTCGATGACAGCGTGGAAGTTCAGCAAGCGCTTCTGAGTGATAGCGGAAAAACGGTGCTCTACAGCGTTCGCGTGAAGGACCAGGACCAGCTCTGGACCTACTCGATCGAACGAAGTGAACTGAAGACCCTGTCGTGGACAGCGTCAAGCGAATTTCTCCAGTGGAATCCTGGAGAGGATCATCGATTGCTGATCGTTACAAAAGACCTCTCCGAAGAAAAATCCTTACTCAAAAAAGTTCAGGAAACGGTGCCCGGAACAACAAACCCTTGGAAACTGCTTCGCTACAATCTCGACACACAAAGAGCTGAAAAGATTCTGGATTTTGGAAAAAAAGTCCCGACCAAATTGTTGAGAGTCGCCGATCGATACCTCGTTGAGTATGAAGGCGGGGAAAAAGAAGAACTCATCATGAGCCCGTAAATTCTATGGTCTTTTTCCCGATGAGCAAGGTGTCACCTTCGCGGGCACCGATTTTTTTGAGTTCACGATTGATATGCATTTTGTACAGGACATCGTAGGCTCTGTTCCTGGCCTCCACATTGTTGAAGTCCGTCATGTTCATAATCTGCTCAACCCGTTTTCCTGTGACGCGGAAACTTCCTTTGTCCACTTTCTCGACCGTAAAATATTTGGGGTTGTTGAGGTGAGGACGATAAATGAAAGGAACGTTAGGATCTTGAGGAGCGTTAGGATCGTTAGGAGAATTCATCCACTCGGGTTTTGGAATTTTTTCAAGTTCTTGGAACAAGAATGTCTTGAGTTCTTTTACGCCTTTTGTGGTAGCACAGGAAATCGAGGAAGGATAAAAAATAAAGCGTTTTTTTCGTCCGATTTCTTTTTTGAGCGCTTTGATAAATTCTTTTTCTTGTTCTTCGGTGAGGACATCCGATTTGTTGATCACCACAATCTGTTGTTTTCCGGCCAGATCCTTTGAAAATGCTTCGAGCTCTTGATTGATCAGAGCAAAATTTTCGATCGCTGCTTCTTTGTTGAAATTCAGCGAATTCTCCGTCCAGCCGGCATTCGAATTCTGCGAGCTCCAGTGTGGCTGCGTGGGGTCGATGAGATGTACGAGCAGGCGGCAGCGCTGCACATGCTTCAAAAAAGCAATCCCAAGACCCTTGCCCTCGTGTGCGCCTTCGATGAGACCGGGGATATCTGCGACCACATAGGTCACCTTGTCTGCAATCTTCACCACCCCAAGATTGGGGATCAGCGTGGTGAAGGGGTAGGCGGCGATCTTGGGTCGGGCATTGGACATCACCGAGATGAGGCTGGATTTCCCGGCGGAGGGGACACCGATGATGCCGATGTCCGCCACGAGCTTCAGCTCCAGCTCCACCTCCATTTCTTCGCCCTCCTCCCCGAGCTCCGCAAAATGAGGAGCCTGTCGAATGGAGCTGACAAAGTGTGCGTTGCCGAAGCCTCCTTTTCCGCCACGGCCGATCAGGAGCTCGCTGCCCTTGGTCGAGAGATCCGAGATTTCTGTTTTTTTCACCGACCCCCCAGCCCCCTTGCAAGGGGGGGTTCGGACAATTTGTCGCACTATGGTTCCTTGGGGCACCTCCAAATACAGATCCTTGCCGTTTTTTCCATGGCATTGCTGCCCACCTCCGATCCCTGCTGGGGGAGCTTGGAAGTGTTTGTAGGTGTCCAAATGAATCAGCGAATTGAGCGCGTCATTGACCTTTAGATAAATATTCCCCCCGTTCCCACCATCGCCACCATCCGGGCCTCCGCGAGGAACCTTTTTTTCTCTTCGAAAACTCACACAGCCCTTTCCGCCGTTGCCGCCTTTGAGCTTGAGCGTTGTTTGATCACAGAATAAAGACATCAGAAGATCTAAGTACTCGTAGCTTATAGAAGAAGGCTTGGAAAAGCGAATATTACTTGACTTTTTATGAGAAAAAACATAAATTATAACCTTATCAATAAATCTCATTTTATGGCGACCCCGGATTCCCTTGACGCTTTTGAGAGAATGGCTGAGGAAGCCAGAATGAAAAGAAATAGAGAAGTGCTTATTCGGGAATTGGGACTTCTTAAGACAAAGCGAGATGAAATACGAGCGAAACCAGAAGAAGGGAGAAATGACCTGGAGTCTGCAATTATGATGGGAGGATATGTTGGAATGGTTGATGAGATGGTTCTCAGATTAATCACCGAAGCTGATATTGATAAGGCACTTCGAGAGACAAACAGACGTCAGATGAAATTTCAATTTGGACTGGTAGATAGAGAATTAGGAATAAAAGGACTTGATCGGACGACCGCTCAACGAGACCAGATAGAACAAGCCCTTGGGGAGGTCAGCGATGATGAATTGGATAGGGCGATTGAAGCGGAGAGAATTCGTACCGAAGCAATTTTCAAGGAAGAAAAAGATGCTCACCCGGACATGCATAAGGAGTGAAAAGGGCATGCGTATTGACTTTTGAGGAAGGGGAAGGAAAATAGATCTTTTGATTTGCTGTAAAGGGGATAGAGTGCTAGATTTTTTGTCGATTTATTTTTTAATATTCTATGATAGAAGATCCAGCAGAAAAAGGCCTTCGAATAGCTCGTATAAGACCAGCGGTAGCCCAGA
Organism: uncultured Candidatus Peribacteria bacterium; assembly: GCA_964634525.1. Lineage (GTDB taxonomy): Bacteria > Patescibacteriota > Gracilibacteria > JAUYGZ01 > JAUYGZ01 > CAZWLI01. The sequence goes on from CAZWLI010000095.1 coordinate 9,280, forward strand.
TACAAGGCAGAGTGGAGAGAATGGATGGCCTTAGTGGTGACGGGCTTTATCTCAAAGAAGCAGTTTTAGAAGCTTGTAAGGCTGCCTTGCAAGGAAATTATGGCATTGGCGCCGTGGTCGTACAGGGCGGAAGGGTGGTAGGAAGAGGTCACAATCGATTAAATGAGGAAGGCTATATTTACCGCCATGTGGCACATGCAGAAATTGAGGCGATTGCTGATTTTCATCGAAATGTTTGTAAAGGGGGAGCAAAAGATCCGAGAAACTCAGATGATGAAAAGACAACCGTTTTCACCACCCTTGAGCCATGCCCCTTGTGTACGAGCGCTATGCTCAATGCCGGAATTCGAGCTGCTGTCGCGGGTGCTGCTGATCCTTGGGCTGGAACACTGATAAGTTTTGAGAGAGGGGAGGCGGGGGTCATGTCGCCACTCTGGAGAGAATTGCTCAAGTCGACCACCCACAGAGTGGCAGACGAAAGCGCGCCTCAACAGCTGAAGAATGATTGCAATGGAGTATTCATGGTTACGAAGGAGGCTCTTGATAATGCTTTGGGAGGACATTCATGACTCAAAATATGAGCCAAAAAAGAGATTACGATCGAGCCTCTCGCGCTGCTGATGTGGTGCGAGATAAGATACGAGATCACGGTCTCGATCCGGATCTGCTCAGAACAGGGTCAGCCGTGGTGCTCGGATCGGGGCTCCAAAGAAAAGATAAATTTCCGAGCAGACTTGGAGAACATCCACTGACGATCCCTTTTCGAGATATCCCGACGTTGAAGGAAAATACAGGAAAACCTGCCCCTGGCCACTCTCTTGAGCTCATGATTGGGCCGCTCGAGGGAGATGAAAAACATCTCGTCGCCGCCTTTTTAGGAAGAAAACATCTCTACGAAGACCACACTGCGGATGCTTGTGTCTTTTACGTCCGAATGCTAAAGCTTTTGGGGGTCGATGTGCTGGGTATTACCAATGCTGCGGGCATTTTGAATCATCGGGAAATTAAAAGAGGGGATGTCGTGATGATTCGTGATTGTATGAATAGAACTGGAACCAGCGCCCTCCATGGACCTACGGAGGCTATGTGGGGAGAGCCTTTTACATCGATGAAGGATATGCTCCCTGAGTGGATCATTGCAAAGGCAAGAGAAATTGCTACCAAAACACTTCGCTGGAAGCGACTTCCTTCCGGAGTATATCTTCAGGATAGGGGATCACTGCGAAGATATCAAACAGCGGCAGAGTCGCAGGAAATGAAGATTTTAGGTGCTGATCTCGTGGGGAAATCAACGGTTATTGAATTGGAAGCAGCACAAGATGCCGGAATACCACATAAGTTTGCTGCCACTTTGGCGACGAATTATGCCTTTGGCATGCTTCCAGCATCACAACCAGAGGTTACGAGTGGCCATGTGGTGGAGGAAGGTGAAAAAAATGCTGATAAATTTTCAGCCTTTTTGTCCTTGCTCTTACAGGCTATTCATCAAAAATTAAAAAAATGAAAAGCATTTATTTTTGACTTTTGAGGAATCGAAAATACAATGGTTGCATCCAATAATTTTATTTATGACACAGGTCCCACCAGATGCTCGTGAATTCGATGTTCTTGAAGAGAGAGGGGCACAAGACGCAAGAGTAGAAGGTGCCCATGAAGCGCCACCGGCACGTCCCGAGTTGGCAAAGGGTATTGAAGAAATTGAACAGGGAACTACGAGTGGCAGGTTTCGTCTTCTTGTGGAAAAAAAATTATCAGAGCGGGCGAGTGCTAAGACAGATGTGCCAAGGCCTCCTGTCTCCACTGCAGCAGAGAAGGCAGTAGTTGAGAAGTATTATGGTCGACTTCCGCCAGATCATCTTGCCCACGAAACTCACAAGCAAATTTAAGCTAAAATCTTTACACTTCTTCTTTTTCAGCTAAACTTTCGAATGATTATGAAGAATTCACTTCTCGGAAGCGTTGTCGTCATTATTCAAGCCCTCTCGGCCTAGAGGTTGTGGTTTCAAGAATATCTGATAAAATCCAACCTCTCCAAGAGAGGTTTTTTTATTCATCGACGAGATTGCTTCACTTCGTTCGCAATGACAAAACTTATTGAAAAAATGACCGGTTCCCACCTCATGGCTCTCTCCCTCCTCCAGGAGGGTGTGACGGATATCTTTGGCTATCCCGGAGGCGCGATCATGCCGTTTTATGATGCCCTGACGGACTTTCCGGAGATCCGCCATATCCTGGTGCGCAATGAACAGGGCGCGGCGCTCGCGGCCATCGGATATTCTCGCGCCACGGGCCACCAGAAGATTGGCGTGTGTGTGGCGACCTCTGGACCCGGGGCCACGAATCTGGTGACCGGGATTTTCGATGCCTACATGGATTCCATGCCCATCATCGCGATCACGGGCCAGGTCCCGACCTACATGGTGGGCACGGATGCCTTTCAGGAGGCGGATGTGATCGGCATCACCCAGCCGATCACGAAGCAAAGCTATTTTGTGTCGGACGCGCTCGACATTCCTCGCATCGTGAAGGAAGCTTTTCACATTGCTCGCACGGGTCGTCCAGGGCCGGTGCTGATTGATTTTCCGAAGGATGTTCAGAATCAGATCGTCGAGAAATTTGAGTACCCCGAGACCGTCGAACTTCGAGGCTACAAGCCCAAAGGAAAGGGCAATATCAAGATGATTAAGGAGGCGGCGGAGTGGATCCGGAAGGCGAAGAAGCCCTTGATTCTCGCTGGACATGGCATCCTTATTTCCAACGCCATGGCCGAGCTCCAGGAGCTCGTGAACAAAACCGGCATTCCCGTGATCACGACACTGCATGGGCTGGGATGTTTCCCGGAAAATCATCCGCTGGCGCTCGGGATGCTCGGCATGCACGGCTTTGCGCACTGCAATTTTGCGATTCAGGAGTGTGATGTGCTCTTCGGTATTGGGCTTCGGTTCGATGATCGCATCATCGGCAAGGCCGATCATTTTGCCCCCCACGCGAGCATCATTCACGTCGACATTGATCCCGCCGAGATTGGGAAAAATGTCCACACCGAGCTGCCCATCGTGGGCAACGCCAGGTCTGTGCTTCAGGACCTGAATGGCATGATTCAAAAAGGTGACTACGTCGAGTGGGTGGCCAAGATCAATGGGTGGAGGGAGAAATATCCACTACCGGGTCCACCCCCCCAGCCCCCCTCCTTGGCAGGAGTGGGGAGAAATGCCTCTCTCTCCATGCGACATGTGGTGCAGGAAATTTATGCGCAGACAGGAGGAAAGTGTCTGGTGGCGACCGATGTCGGGCAACATCAGATGATTACCGCGCAAGAATTTTGCTTTACAGAACCTCATTCCCATTTGACCTCCGGAGGCTCCGGAACCATGGGCTACAGCTTGCCCGCTTCCATGGGTGCGAAGGTGGCGTGCCCGGACAAGGAAGTCTGGTGTGTGGTGGGAGATGGCAGCATTCAGATGAATATTCAGGAATTGACCACGCTCGCACAGGATAATATTGGTGTGAAGATCGCGATTCTCAACAACGGCTATCTTGGCATGGTGCGCCAGTGGCAGCAACTTTTTTTCGACAATAATTACTCGCAGGTCAAGCTCCACAATCCGGACTTCGTGAAATTGGCCGAAGCCTGTGGACTCAAGGCCTATCGTGCAAAGACGATTGTTGAAATGAAAGATGTGATCGCCAAAATGCGAGAAGAAAAAGGACCCGTGCTCTGCGACTTCGTTGTCGAAATGGAGGAGAATGTTTACCCTATGGTGCCGAGCGGAAAGAGTTTGTCGGACACAATAACAGGACTTTGAATTTATTGCCCAATTGTTTAATTGCTCAATTGCTGAAAGGCAATTTAACAATTTAACAATTCAACAATTATATGCAGTCAGACCAAAAACGAAATCTCTACGCTCAGGTCAAATCGACCGAGCTCAAATCCGAGCACATTGTCGTGGCTTTGGTGGAAGAAACCCCGCTTGTGTTCAGCCGTATTGCGGGACTTTTTCGCAGGAGGGGTTTTCACTTGAAGAGCCTGACCATTGGCAAGTGCGAGCTTCCTGGCCATAGTCGTATGACGATTGTTATTGACGGCACCAAGACGGATACCGAGCAGGTCATCAAGCAACTCTACAAGGTTATTGAAGTCATCAAGGTTACGGATATTAGCTTCGATCATACCGTGGTGCGCGAGCTGGCGCTCGTGAAGATCTTCGCGACGAAATCCACCCGCTCCGAAATCATGCAGATCGTGGATATCTTCCGGGCCAAGATCGTCGATGTGGGCCATGATTCACTGATGGTGGAGATCACCGGAGACTCAAAAAAGGTCGACTCTTTTCTCGATCTCATCCGAGGCTTTGGCGTCAAGGAGCTTGCGAGAACAGGCGTGACGGGAATGGCGAGGGGGAGCTTCTAGGGGAAGGTTTTAGACGTTCGGAACTCACACGACTTGGTCGGAATGACAAGAGAGGATAGAATGTCTCCGTTACTCTCAACTCATGACCGCCTCCATCGTCAACGAAGTCACCTTCTATCTCTCAAACCAGGCGGGTGAGCTGGCACAGATTTGCAAAGCCTTTGCGGCAAATGGAGTGAGTATCAAGGGTCTGCTGGTGAGCGAGGGGTTTGGGAAAAGCGTCGTGCGAGTGGTCGTAGATCGTGAGGACGAAGCGGTAAAACTTCTCGAAGGCCAGGGAATTGATGACATTACGAAAAGCCCCGTGCTTGCCGTGCAGCTTCCGAGCAAAATTGGTGTCTTGTCGGAGCTCAGCGACAAACTCGGACGCTCCAATATTAATATCAAAAATATCTACGTCACCGAGAGTCTTCAGGGTGACACGATTGCGTATGTGGACGTGGAGGATACGGAGGAGGCGATGCGCGTGATCAACGGCTAGATGATATGATCACTTTCACCTGAATCACACGATTCCTGAAGTTCCTTTTGAAGCTTTTTTCGATTCTGCCACATTTCAAGATCTTCAAAATAGTCTTCAGGAGACGTCACAGCTCCTGTACTGGCGCACGACACCAGCTTTGCGTATTTCGCAAGAAAACCGCGAGTATATTTCGGAGGCTTTGGCTTCCAGGTTTTTCGACGGGCAGCTCTTTCTGCCTCTGGCACATGGAGTGTGAGCTCGAGCGTGTCCAGGTTGATCGACACCTGATCACCCTCTTTCACGAGAGCAATGAGGCCGCCTTCTTGCGCTTCGGGAGCAATGTGCGCCACCATGATGCCGTGCGTACCGCCGGAGAAGCGGCCATCGGTGATGAGGGCCACGGTCTTGCCAAGCCCTGCGCCCATGAGGGCAGACGATGGTGCCAGCATTTCGCGCATGCCTGGGCCGCCTTTCGGACCTTCATTGCGGATCACCATCACGTCTCCATCTTTGATTTTCCCGGCGAGGATCGCTTCGAGTGAATCTTCTTCGCATTCGAAGACACGAGCCGGACCTTCGAAGTGTTTCATTTCTTTTCCGGAGAGCTTGATGACACTTCCTTCTGGGGCGAGGTTGCCATGAAGAACACGGATGTGGGAACCGGGTTTGCCGAGGGGATTGGAAATGGGGGAAATGACGAGAGCATTGTCATTGCGAGGAAGTCCGACTGTGGCGGACGAAGAAGCAATCTCGAGGTTTTCCGCCACGGTTTTTCCCGTCACCGTGATGCAGTCGCCATGAATGAGTCCCGCATCAAAGAGCTCTTTCATCACGACTGGAATGCCACCGATGGCATCGAGGTCGGACATGACATATTTTCCGAAGGGTTTGAAATCCCCGAGCAGCGGAGTCTTGGCGCTGATGCGATCAAAGTCTTTGAGGGTGAGGTCCACATTGGCTTCATGAGCCATGGCGAGGAGGTGTAGCACGCCATTGGTGGATCCTCCGAGTGCCATCATGACCGTGATCGCGTTCTCGATGGCTTTCATCGTGAAAATATCTCGCGGCTTGATATTGAGCCTGAGAAGGTTCATCAAGGCTTTCGCGGCTTCTTTGCAGTCATTTTTTTTCTCCTTTGAAAGCGCTTTGTTATCTTCCGTCATGGCATTGTGCGAAGCCTCTCCCGGCAATGAAAGCCCGGCAGCCTCCATGATGGAGGACATGGTATTGGCCGTGAACATACCGCCACACGCGCCAGCGCCAGGGCAGCTGTGGCACTCGATTTCGTGGAGCTCCTCATCCGTGATTTTTCCGGCCGAATGTTTGCCTACTGCTTCGAAGGAAGAGACGATTTGGAGGTCTTGGCCTCTTAATTTCCCCGGCCTGATCGACCCACCATAGATGAAGAGCGATGGCACATTCGTGCGCAGTAGTGGCATCACGGCTCCCGGGATCGACTTGTCACAACCACCAATCGTGATCGCACCATCCGTGAGGTAGCCTTCGATCATGGCCTCGATGCAATCGGCAATGAGTTCACGCGAAGAGAGGGAATATTTCATGGCTTCGGTGCCCATGGAAATGCCGTCCGAAATCACAGGAGTGCCGAAGATGATCGGCATGGCCCCAGCCTTTTCCACTTCCCTTTTCAGGAGCAGTCCCAGCTCCTGGATATGATCGTTGCACGGCGTCCCGTTGGTATACGGCGCTGCGATCGCCACCAACGGTTTATCGAAATCTTCCTCATTTTTAAAATCAACCGCTCGCAGCATCGCTCTGGCCGGAGAACGCTTCGCCCAGTTTTTCTCTCCGTGAAGGCCGGTGAGGAGTGCACTTCGGGATTTAAGCGTGTTCATAGAGTGGAACATGAAGGATGCTGGCGGCTTTTTTTAAAGTCTTATCATGAGTATATAAATGAATGTGTTGAGATTCACAAAGAAAAAGAATGATAAGATCTGGAATCGAAATGCCATTAACTCCCTTTTCAAGGAGTTTTTTTTGAAGCTGAATAAGATGCTCCCAATGTTCTTCCGGAAAGGAAAGCAGAATCCTTTGTATTCCATTCAGCAAGTCTTTTTCCGCAGAACGAAGATGATGTTCATGAAGAAAAGGAATAATCTCCAGGAGAATCACTCCAGTTGTTACGGCAAGATTGTCCTCAATGAGAAAACGAAGGGAGGTATCTTTGTGGAGGAAGAAATTGATCCACACCGAAGAGTCGATGAGGGTTTTCATGAGGCTCTTTTGAGCATTTTTTGGATTCTTCTCATTTTGTCTCGTCCTCGGATTTTATCAATATTAAATTTTCCTTTCAGGTGGGGAAATTTTCCTTCCATCGCCAAAAGACCTTCCCGCGCGTGTTCACCCATCATGTCCGTCATGGATTTGGTAAGAATCCATTTTTTTGTTTTATTTGGGAAGATTTGTGACGCCCAAAACATGAGATTATCCGGCAAATCAACCGTTGTCCGCATAGGAAAATAAAAGACACAAAAATATTATGCTTCTGTATGCCTACTGTCAACGATTTTTTATGCCTATCATGAGCTGCAGCTTCTCCACGCCAACCCGAAAATGGCACGTTGAGTGGAGAAAATTTCTGGAGATTCGATGATGAGGCCATGCATGCGGTCTTCTTTCATGGAAAGAATAGCGACCTTATCTTCGTAGATGCTGATCTCGGACTCCACCTTGAAGTGAATGTCTTTGGGAAGCATGCGGACGTCGGTGAAATTCAGATGCACTTTCGACTTATATTCTTCCGTACGCTTACTGCTTGGGAAGATTCCGACCACCTTGATGCCAAGCTTTTCTCGGGTTCTAATGTAGTCGTCGAGGAAAACTCGCAGCTCGCTACCGACTTCCGGTGCAGAAGAATACGAATATTTCACGCGACGTGCTGGTGGGAGCCCCTTCAGGGTGTCAATCGTGTCCTGGAAGATCGTCTTGATGCCCTCCACGCCTTCGTAGTATTTCACCTTCGGCGCGAGCACCAAGTCGCCCGTGAGCTTCTTCAGATCCGGCACGATCATCTTGATGCTCTGATAATTTTTGTCGGCTTTTTCGGCTTCCTTCTTCGCGAACTCTTCGAGCTTTCGAGGACCGACAGGGGAGAATTGCGCAATGCCTTTGCTCTCGATGATGCTCACGAGCCCTCGGTTCTTCAGGCTCTCCAGCGCGGCGTAGGCCGTAGTCCTGGTGATATTGGCCTTACGGGCAACAGCACTCACCGGATTGGGTCCGACCTCAAGAAGCGTGAGGTAAAGTTTGGCTTCTTTTTCCGAAAGGCCCAGCGAGCTAAGCTGAGCAACAAGTTGTTGAGTCATATCGACAAAATTAAGTACTCCCACCGTAGCAGTGTCGATAGAGGACGACAAGAAAAAAACTCAAGAGCATGTTATGCTTGCTCAAACGGCACCACCGTCAGACCTGGAATACCTTGGAAGTCTTTTATATTTGCGGTTACAAGCTGCAAACGATGTTGAAGACAAGTCGCTGCAATGAGAGCATCCGGGTATTTTTTTTTGAGACTTGGAATTAGAGTAATCAGTTGTGCTGCCTCATCAGCTATTTCATCAGTAATCGGAAAAGTAGG
>CAZWLI010000096.1:0-21070 GCA_964634525.1 uncultured Candidatus Peribacteria bacterium
CATTTTCCAGCTGGGACGCCGCTACTCCGAACCCATGAAGATCGAATTCGCGGACCAAGAGGGTGTCAAGCACCCCGTGGAAATGGGCTGCTACGGCATCGGTATGACACGCGTCATCGCCGCCACCGTGGAGCAATGCCACGATACAAAAGGTATTCTCTGGCCCAAAGGGATTGCGCCCTTCCAAGTGCACCTGATCGCCCTCAATCTCGACCAGAAACCGATGCGAAAAAAAGCTGAGAAGCTCTACGAAAACCTGAAGAAAAAAGGTATCGATATCCTCTTCGACGATCGCGAGATTTCTCCTGGCAAAAAATTTGCGGACTCTGATCTCATCGGCATCCCCGTCCGCTTGACCATCAGCCCTCGCTCGCTTGAGGCTGGAGGCGTAGAGTGGAAGGAGAGAGGTTCTGATCGTTCAGAAATCTTGAAAGAAAAAGATTTGATTAAAAAAATAAAAGAACTGTTTATTTCCCAACGATCCTGACGAGCCTAAGAATCCTAACGTTCCTTCCTTCTATGGACGATCTCCTTCACGAGCTCCACATGATTGAGCACCTCATGAATGAGGGGCAGATGGATCAAGCACTCAAAAAACTCGAAGAGCTGAGCAAGCAGCATCCTGACAACTACTCCGTGATCTCGCTGCTCGGTGAAGCGTACCTCTATTCCGACAAGCCCGAAAAAGCCATCAAACCCCTCCTCTGGTCGTCGAAGGCTTTTCCCAGCGAGGAAATGATCGAGGATGAAGAAGGGCCTGAAGAGAATCTGCCCGAAAGCACGGACCCGGAAATGACCGCGACCCAACGGTTGAAAAAAATCTTCGAGAGTCATGAAAACAATCCCTGGTACGACCACTTCCTGCTGGGCTGCGCCTACGGAAGGACGATGAAGCTGCGTCGCGCGATCAAGCATCTCCAAGTGGCCGATCGTCTGAGTCCGAATAACACCGAGGTGCTTCGAAATCTTGGATGGATTCACTGCATGCTGGGAAGCACCGAAACCGGAAGAAATCTCCTCCAGAAAGCCATTGAGCTCGACCCGCTCAATGCCCTCGCCTACAACGACGTCGGCGCCAGCCTGATGTTTGAAGGAGAAGTTGAGGAAGCCAAAGCCTGGATCAGCAAGGCCTTACAGATTGATCCCGCCGATCAGTTCATTCGAAACACTGCCGAGAAGCTGGAGGAAATGATGATTCTGCAAACACTTTTCCCAAGACGATGACCATCGGTATCATCGGCGGCGGCACGATGGGCTCGGCCATGGCGAAGGCTTTTCTCGAAAAAAAAGTTGTGCTGCAAAAAGATCTCATCGTCAGCAGCGAGCCCGGAAAGAATATTCCGCTTGTTCGGCAAGACGTTCTGGTCATGGCGGTGAAGCCGCAACAGTTTGCTGAACTTTCAAAGGAAATTTGCGGGAAGATTTCTGCTCAAACAATCGTTCTCTCTATCATGGCGGGGGTAAGCCTGGAAACCATCAGCAAATTCCTTGGTCACCGAAAAATTATTCGCAGCATGCCCAACACTCCCGCTCTGCTGGGGCAAGGTGTGATCGGGTGGTACAGCTCCCCAGAGATTGAAGCGAAAGAAAAGAAGGTTATCGAATCCCTGCTCGGCTGCCTTGGCACGTGCTTTGAAGTTGGCAATGAAGATCTTCTCAATCAGCTTAGCGTGATTTCCGGCAGTGGTCCCGGCTTCTTCTTTGCGCTCTTTGATGCCTGGCTGAAGGCCACAGATCAATTCAACATTCCTGAGAACCAGCGAAAGCAGATGCTTCAAAAGACCTGCCTTGGTTCCCTAGCGCTGCTCGAAGCGACCGTAAAAACAGCGGAGAAACTCAAAAATGAAGTGGCGAGCAAAGGAGGGATTACGGAGGCAGGTCTCAAAATTCTTGAGGCAGATCTCGACAATCGCTTCGCCAAAACACTTGAAGCAGCTTATACTCGCTGCAAAGAAATGGCAAAATCATGACCACCGTCGAATCAGCTCGTGCGCTGGCCCTCACCTCGCTCGAAGCGCGAAATAGTGTGCTGCGTTTTTTGCATGACGAACTCCTCGCGAACAAAAAAATCATCTTGCAGGCCAATGAAAAAGATGTGAAAAGGAAAGACCCAAACGATCCGTTGCTGGATCGTCTGCTGCTCACGGAGAAGCGAATTGAAGGTATGTCCAGTGAGCTTATGACCGTGATCGGACTTCCGGATCCGCTGGGGAAGGTGTTGGAAGAGTATGTGCCACCGTCCGGAATTCAGATCAAAAAAGTCAGCGTCCCGATCGGGGTCATTGCGGTGATCTACGAGTCGCGACCCAATGTGACGATTGATGTGGCGTCCCTCTGCCTCAAATCCGGTAACAGCGTGATCCTTCGAGGTGGCTCGGATGCCTATGAGACGAACCGCACGCTCACAAAGCTGATTCAGGTGGCGCTGAAGAAGGCAGCCCTGCCAACGAATTCCGTCACGCTCCTTGATCCCGATCGAAAGAAACTCGAGAAGCTTGTGCGAAGTCATGACCAGGTGGATGTGATCATTCCCCGTGGCGGGGCTTCATTAATCAAATGGGTGAGAGAAAATGCCACCGTGCCGGTGATCGAAACCGGCGCCAGTGTGGTGCACACCTTCGTCGATGAAAGCGCTGATCCAGCTATGGCCTGCCGGATTATTCTAAATGAAAAGACCAGACGCCCCAGCGTCTGCAATGCCGTCGACACGATCCTGATCCATGAGCAGTGCGCCAAGAATTTCCTGCCAAAACTGGCGACGACCATGCTGCTGAGCGAAACGATCCTTCATACTGATCAAAAAAGTTATTCAATTTTGAAGGCTTGCTATCCAAAAAAACTCTTGAAAAAAGATGCGAGGCAACACTTCGCAACGGAATTCTTGAGCCTTGAGATGAATGTTCGTCTAGTTCCTGGAATTGACGAAGCGCTTCGACACATCAGGACTTATTCCCTGAAACATTCTGAATCCATCGTAACGCGTGACGAAGGCAATGCCAGACGATTTCAAGAAGAGGTGGACGCCGCCTGCGTGTACGTCAATACTTCAACCGCGTTCAGTGATGGAGCGCAATTCGGCCTTGGCAGCGAAATCGGTATCAGCACGCAGAAACTTCATGCCCGGGGGCCGATGGGGCTAGAGGCGCTTACTTCATATAAATGGTTGATTACAAGTGCAGGAAAAATTCGAAAATAAGTAAATATTGTTCAATGGCTATATTGCTCAATTGCTCAAATGCACTCAGCAATGTAACAATTTAACAATAGAGCAATGCTCTGCCTCCAAACCATCGTCATCAAAATCGGCTCTGCGGTGCTCAGCAATCCTGATAAATCGCTCAACGAGCAGGTGCTGACCCATCTGGCCAAACAGATCGCCAAGCTCTTCGAAGAAGGTCACCGTATCCTGATCGTCAGCTCTGGCGCGGTGGCTTCGGGTCGTGGGATTCGAGATTTCTCCGATGAGAAGCGACGCCAGGTTCGCCGCCAGATGTATGCCGGCATTGGCCAGGCGAAGCTGCTGTGGAAATACCAGCAGGTTTTTTCGGCGCACGAGATCCCGATTGCCCAGGCTCTGATCACGCGTGATAATTTTGCGGATCAGCTCGAGCATGCGAATCTCATCACCACGCTCGAGGGCTATCTTCGCTTCCGGGTGATCCCGATCCTCAATGAAAATGATGTCATCAGTAATCGTGGGGTGAATTTCGGCGGGAATGATTTCCTCGCGGCCCTCACCGCCGTGTCGATCAAGGCCGACAAACTCATCATGCTCTCCGATGTCGACTGTCTCTACGACAAGGATCCGCGATCCCAGAGCGATGCAAAACCCATTGCCCAGGTGGAAAAAATAAGCGCCGAAATTATGGCGATGGCCGGGGCTTCAAGCTCTGCGGTGGGACTTGGGGGTATGGTGAGCAAACTCCAGGCGATCAAGATCGCCACCGAGGCCGGCATCAAAACCTTTCTCGCCAACGGAACTGCACCCAACATTCTCGGGAAGATTGTGGATACGAGGGAAATCGTCGGAACGTATTTCAAACCTCTGCACAATGCTAAAGCTCACCGATTCAAACACTGGCTCAGGTATTGCTCGCTCCCGAAGGGCCACATGACGCTCGATGACGGCGCGGTTCAAGCCGTACGAAATCGAAAGAGCCTGCTCCTGGTTGGCGTGAAGGACATCAGCCCTGGATTTGGCGCCAACGATGCTGTCCTGCTCCTCTCCCTCAAGGGAGAACCCGTGGGTATCGGCCGTCCGAAATACGGGAGCGAGCGGATCCGAGCAGCGATCGAGTCAAAAGAAAATTTGGGATTGATTATCCATGCGGATCAGCTAGGGGTACACGAATGATTTTTGAGAAATTTCAGAAAGAGGATATACTCACCCTGATTTCTAATTTTTTTTATGAAAAAACTTGTTCTCGCTTTGCTCAGTATCGTTCTCAGTTTCTCCCTCTTTGGCTGTGGAAAATCCGTGAACGAAGATCCGCAAACCATGCTGAAAAAAGCATGGGAAAAACAAATTCAAAAAGAAACGGATTATCAAAAAGGCTCGATCAGCAGTGAAGGAAAACTGAGTATTGACTATGATGGTAACCATGTCGATCTCAATGGGAAGGGCGCGGTGCAATTTGACACTGCGAAAGCCAAAGATCGAAAGCTTGGTCTCAATCTTGATCTCAAAGGCAAAGGAAAGGTGGCGGGGAAGACCGCCGACGTGGCGCTCACGGGTGAAGTACGTGCAGTTGGGAAACAAGTGTACGCTCTGGTGAATAATTTGAGTCTGAATACTGACGACAGCCAGACGAATATGATGGCGAATTTCATGGCGAATATGTACAAGGGCCAATGGATTTCCTTCCCGGTCGACATCTTTGACCCTGCAACCACCCGTTTCCCCCAGAGCGATACCGAGAAGACAAAGAAGATCATGGAGATGGCAAAAGACAATAATTTTTTTGAAGTCAAAAAGGATCTCGGCAATCGCGTACTTGAGATCTCGGTCAATGGAGAAAAGCTCAAGATGTATCTCAAGAAGGTGGCGAAAATCGAGGGAACGGATCTCACACCAGAATATCTCGCTTCGATCGACAAAACTCTTCAGGATACACAATATTCGCTCCAGGTCAGTATCAGTGGAATCTATGACATCAGCGCCTTCGATCTGAGCGTCACCTCAAAGGACGTCGAGAAAAATCTCACGCTCGATGCCAAGCTCTCCTGGACCTCCGACGGGAGCAAAAGCCATTGGAAAGGCGATGCAGCCCTGGGTGGAGACATTGCCGGGAAGCTCTCTGGAGACTTCTTCACGACCTGGAGCAGTGAAAGCGCCGCACTCGATGTTCCGAAAGGTGCCAAGCCCTTTGATCTTGGCAATCTTCTTGGCGGCGGATCTCTGGGCAACACTTTTGAAGGAAAATAATGACTTCTCCTGTTTGGTTTCGGGTTCGTCTTGTTCCTCAGCTCAGGGTTTCTTTTTTGAAAGCTCTTGAAGAGCTCGCCAAACGTGGCGAAGGCGGAAAGCTCTTTCACCTGGAAGATGTTCACGTGCCAGATCGAGAGTGCACGATCAGGCTTTCTGAAGAGATGACTGAGGTCGGAAATATCACTCAACAGCTTTCTCTCTTGCTTCGTTTTCTCGAGCCGGAACAATTCACGGAGATCGAAGTGATCGACGGCAGTCTTCCCCGCACCATCGAGAAAACCCTGGATCGAACGAACCTTCGAAAAACTCTAAGAATGCCCGATCGACCCCTCAGCGCAGCCTGCATTCCCGAGCCTCACTGGCGCACACCAACGACATGCCTTGAGGCTGGCTACCATCTCTTCGCCGGAGGTATTGATCTGGTCATGGATCACCCGCTCCTCACTTCCTTTTCCCACAATACCTTTGAAGAACGCGTAGCCTTTCTCAGTGAAGAAGAGAAGAAGCAAACCAAGCTCTGGAAAGGCAAAAAATGGTATGCACCCAATGTCACCGCGCGAACAATCTTTGAAATGGAGCGGCGTTGTATGATCGCCAAAGAGCATGAACTCACGATCGTTGGGGTGGATAGCGGACTGATCGGACTAAGCGCTCTCGCTTCGTTGGGATCGATCGTGGCCGATCATGATCTTGTTCTTCTTTCGCTTCCGGGACCCGAGTGCATTCCGCTTCCTTTTGAAAAAAAGGCAATTTTAAGCCGAGAATTTTCAGCCAAGCTCAAGAACTCGTTTGGGATAGATATCATTGCCTCCACGATTCCACAAACAACACCGCCATCATTTCCCCTTGTGTTCGGACTTCGGGAGATTTCGGATCTGGAAGATCGAGTGAAGAAAATGGGCCATGATCTCATCCTGGATGGATCCGATATCGCAAAAAAACACCCGGAGGGCCTTCAGGCGGGGGCAAAAGCATTTCAAAAAGCATTGGAAGCGGCGGATCGGGGCATTGATTTGAACACCGAGATACCTAGATAATCATTCTTGATGCCGCATTCATGAGATTCTCCCAATCATAAGGAAATCGATAGGTTTCTTGGGCTCTTACGAGTGCAGCAAAAAGGGACCATGGATTCTCATGAAAGAGAAACCCGTTCCCTTTTTCTTGTATAGGATCAAAGGTGGCGACACCTTTTTCCGCAATCGGAACCATTTTTTGATTTCGAAGCTCCTTCAAGCACTCAACGGTGAGATCTTCAAGAAGAGCGATATCAAAAACGTCGGACTTCGCTTCGTCGCGGTTGATGATCGTGATCCATTTTGGATGCTTCTTACTGAATTCTTCCCATTCCAACTTCCGAGAAGGGTCGAGAGGTTCAACCACCGCAAGCTGAATACCAACGGCGGCAATGCCATCCACAATCTTTCGAAGAATATGGTGGATATGAGCATCAATCTCATCCTTGATCAGGACAAGTGGAATCTGGCCGCTCATGAGCAGGCCCCAAGTCTTTTGAAGCTCTTCTTTTTTTTGTTTTTGCATAGTGTAGAATCATTTCAGTATACCTCAAATTTTTCGCTTATGCAAGAGCTCTTCGTCATTCTGGATGCGAACTCGATCATGCACCGGAGCTACCATGCCCTTCCACCGCTCAAGACACGAAGCGGCGAGCTCGTGAATGCGGTCTACGGCTTCAGCTCAATCCTCATGACGATTCTTTTGCAGGAAAAACCAGCCTACATCGCGACCGCGTTTGACACGGCAGCTCCAACCTTTCGCCATGTCGCCTACAAAGAATACAAGGCCGGACGCGTGAAAGCACCTCAGGAATTTTACGATCAGATTCCCAGAATCGAAGAAATTGTTCGGGTGATGAATATCCCAATCTTTCGACAGGAGGGTATCGAAGCCGACGACATCATTGGCACGATCGTGAAAAAGAACGAACGAGAGCATCCCAACGTAATCAACAAAATCATCACCAGCGACATGGATGCCATGCAGCTCGTCAGCGAAAAAACGTGTGTGGGGAGTCTCCACAAGGGTTACAAGGCCAGTGAAAGTTTTGATCCTGAAGCCGTGTTCAAAAAATATGGGATCACCCCCGCTCAGGTCATCGATTATAAAGCGCTGGTCGGCGATAGTTCGGACAACATTCCGGGGGTCAAAGGGATCGGAAAAGTAAGCGCTCTTGAACTTTTGGAAAAATTCAAAACCTTGGACGGCATCTACGCTCATCTCTCGGAAGTGAAGGGGAAACGCCGAGAGATTTTGGAGGCTCAAAAAAAAGAAGCGTACTTTTCACAAGAACTTGCCACCATCAAACTCGATTGTGACCTGCCCTATACCCTTCCCGCCTGCAAAACTCACGACTTTGATCAGGACAAGGTGAAGAGCCTTTTTGATTCGCTGCAATTCTACTCGCTTATCCGCCGCCTCGGGGAATATCAAAAAACGCACGGGCTTTCTCGCTCGGCGATCGCCGAAGTTTTTCCAGAAGCTAAGAAGAGTGCTGTCGACCAACATGTCATGTTTTGACAATGACCATTCGCGATCTTCTCCAGAAAGCCACAAAAGGCCTTGCGCTATCTTCTACCGCGCGTCTTGACGCAGAGCTTCTCTTGGCTCATGCGCTGAAGCAGTCTCGTGAATACTTGGTGATGCACGCTGAAAAAGAGCCTTCGAAGCCTGATGAAAAGCTTTTTGAAGGGTTACTGAAAGAAAGACAAAGCGCTAAACCTGTCGCCTATCTGATCCATGAAAAAGAATTCTACGGAAGAAAATTTTACGTCGACGAACGAGTCTTGATCCCCCGCCCCGAGACCGAGCTCATGATCGAAGAAGCGCTCAAGTTTCTTACCAGCCGCCCAGCCCTCCACAGGCGGGCAGGCAACCAGCAGACCAGCAGACCAGTGATCCTCGATCTCGGCACCGGCTCCGGCTGCCTGGCCATCACCATGGCCCTCGAACGACCTGACCTTGAAGTCATCGGCCTCGATATTTCAAAAGATGCGCTTGAGGTCGCAAAGAAGAATGCCGAGCTGCTCGGATGCAAAAATGTGAAATTTGTCGAATCGGATTTGCTCTTGTCATTGCGAGAAGCGAAGCGACGAAGCAATCTCGTCATTCTCGCAAACTTGCCCTATATCGGCACCGAGACGAACCGTTTCATCTCGGAAGAAACCCACCGCTTTGAGCCTCATCTGGCGACCTACGGCGTAAGTGGCGAGACAAGTGGTCCGGAGCGGAGGTGGCCTGCGGAGCAGGACCCGAAGCGGAGGACTTCGAGTCAAAAATATCATGGATTTTGTGATATTTCTGACTCGAAGAGCGCAGTCCCCATTGGGAACCCCGACGGTCTCGAGCTCTACCGAAGAATGTTTCAACAAATCAAAGACATAAAATTAAATGTTTCGGCGATGTTCATGGAAATAGGTTTCAGTCAAAAAGAAGCCATGGAAAAAGAAGCCCGTACTACATTTCCAACGGTTCACTTCGAGATTAAAAACGATCTGGCGGGGTTGGCGAGGATGGCTATCCTTACCAAATAAAAATGGTGCACGCGGAGGGATTCGAACCCCCGACCCTTGGTTCCGAAGACCAATGCTCTATCCAGCTGAGCTACGCGTGCGAGAGCTGTATTCTAGCAACTTTCCAACGTTTTAAAAAACTCTTTCTCGGTTGTTCCCTTTTGCCGACAAATACTGCTCACAAGATCAGGGCCGTACGTCTCACTGCCATACATGGGAATAGTTGTCTTTTTGCCCGAAACCGGATGTTTCCATTGCGAGTGACTGCCACCATGATGTGATTTCAGCTCAAACCCTAACTGCTTCGCAACTCTTACAGCCTCTTTGCAGGTAATTGCAGGGCGATTAGGCAATCACAAGATTATTTCTGAAGTTCAGATAACCGGAAAAACCCTCCATTTGTTTTCGCTCTTCGCATTTCTTCTTTTGGAGATCGAGAAGAAAATCATATAATTTAAAATACTTGTTTGGGGCTTTCCGATAAATTTCTTGATCTGATTCATTTTCGTCGGTGCACATCCGAAGGTAAGTTCGGACACCATCATTAAGCCGCTCAAGGGCTTCGACCATATTTTTGCCCTGAACAATCAAATCAAAATCCAGCGCAACTCCAACAAAAAGATTCTTCTTTTTGTAGACAAACACACGAGATTGAAAACTACTATTCTTCATACATTTTAATGGTATCTCATTCTGTCACGATGATGGCTCCAACACCACCAGCTCCATTTGCTGCTCTTCGGTGCCCATGCCACGCTTCACGTCGAACGATTTCTTCGCCTCAGGCATTTTCACGTCCATTTCTTTGAGAAAAGCAGAGAGACCTTCGCGCTTGTCGCCATAGCACATCGGAATCACCACCAAAGGCTCGACGGCTTCCACAAGACGGTACGCATCTCTGGCGTTGAGCACATCTTTGCCGCCTACGGGGACGATCAGCACATGCGCCTCCCCAAGCTCTTCGATGAATTCTTCGGAAGGATATTCTTTCATTTCACCCAGCCATGCGATGTCGCCCTGCGAACTGTGAAAGACGTAGGAAATACAATGGCCACTCTTGTGGTGAGTCTCGACACCTCGGAAAACAAATCCGGCGCGATCATACTCGCCTGGCCAATTCACGAGCAAAACACCTTCGGGAGCAGCTTGGTCTGCCTCCGTACGGTCGTAGATCACGGCTTTCGTGCTCGCGAGATTTGCCTTCAAGCCAGGATTCAGAAGAACGCTCATTTTTTTGTGGGTGAGTTCAAAGCTTGAGCCGCCGTGCCAAAAGATAGTCATAGAAAAGGAATTAGGAAGTTAGCTTGTTAGCGGGGTTAGGATGTTAGCCCTTAGGAAATAACGAACACAAAAACAAAATCCGCCCCAAAGTCTAGCAGAGAGCAAAGGGCGATGCTAATGTACAAGGCGCGACCCTAATATACGAATTCACTCGAATGACCCGAATAATATGAGCAAATTCTCTGAACAGGAAAGACAATTATTGAGCAAATACGTGACGAATGTGGACGGAGATATTTTCGCCATCACGGGGCTGCCCGGTATCGTGGGCTCTGTTTTTGCCAGATATTCCCGAGCACTCGGGAGTTTCAAAGAGACGCTGGTGAAGGAGTTCCTCGTTATTTCTTCTGGAGGCGAGCAATTCCCTTCTGAGGAAGGGCTTATTGATCCCAAACATGCCGAGGAACTGATTGAACGCATTCTCGTGGCGTATGGCGACGACTCAGTGGGAGAGCTGGAAGGCGCCAACGTCAGCTTCGAGGCGGTCTCGAACTTGGCCGCGAAGACGATTGAAGACCGCCGCATTGGTGGCTCTCCTATTGAGCAGTCGAGTCGATACGTGTATTACGATCAAAAGGGGCCTGTTTCAGAAAGTACGGCCTTGCCCTCCGAAACTCCGTCCGCCTCGGCGGACGGAGCGAAGGATGGGTGGAAATACCTCCGCCCTCAGGAAATTATGAATTCGGCTCATGCGAAGGACTACGAATCCGGCATGGATAGCATTTTCCAGATCTACCACGATCTGATTGAGCCCATGACGAAATTCTACCAATCAAAAAAACCCCTCGAGGAAGCTGAATACGATATTCTCGGAACAGGAGAGAAGCAGCGTTTGAAGGAGCTCAAGGAAGAGCGGGACATCAAGGCCTTCAAGCGAACCTACAACTTTGATCTGAAGACCAAAACCTGCGACACGATTCGCGTGATCCTGCCGGTGGCTACGCTGACCAATGTTGGCATGTTTGGCAATGGCCGCTATTTCCAGGAATTAATTTCACATCTGCTTACCCAAGACATTCACGAGATGAATGATATCGGGAGCCGATGCCACACGGAGCTGAAGAAAATCATTGGCCCCTACGTGAAGCGTGCCAAGAGAAATGAATGGCTTGCCGAAAGGCGGAAACTGATGCGCGAACTCGGCCAGGGAATTTTTAGGGGGAAAATTGAAAAAACTGATGAGATCATGGTGCAACTGCTCTCCCCCTCTCCAGCCACCTGTCCGCCGGAGCTCGAAGAGCGAAGGAGGAAGGAGAGGGGGACAGGGGGAGAGGTCCTTTTCATCGAAACCCTCGCCCAAATGCTCTACCCCAACTGCGCTGTCTCTTTGTCGACCATTATCGACAAAATTTCAAAAATGGGGGATGAAGAACGCTACGAAATTCTCGAGACCTACGTTGGCGGGCGAAGCCAACGTCGGCATCGACCGGATCGAGCCCTGGAGGCCGGCTACCCCTTCACCTTCGACATCACCATGGATTTCGGCTCCTACCGAGATCTCCAGCGCCACCGCATGTTCACGCAGCAGCGGCAGCTGCTCACGCCCGAGATCGGTTTCGTGATGCCCTCTGATCTCATCGAGGCCGATGTTTCGGACAAGATCAGTGAGGCGCGAGGAATCTCAGAAGATCTGTACAAAAAAATTACTCAAGATTGTGGCCCTCTCGTGGCGCAATACTCGGTGCTCTTCGGTCACACCATTCGCTTCACCATCGGCGCCAATCTCCGTGCCCTGCAGCACATGATCGAGCTTCGCACCACGCCACAAGGCCACCCGAATTATCGTAAGGTCTGCCAAGTGATGGCCAAGCTGATCCTCGAAAAATACCCCTGGACCTCCGAAATCTTCAAGTTCACAGACTACGAGGATTACACCTGGGCCCGCGGTGACAGCGAAGCCAAGCAGCGGGTGAGGGAAAAGGCACTGGATGAAAAGTATGGTGAAAATTTATGATTTTCTCACCCCCACAACCGCCAAAAAGGCTCGCTCAACATCATGCATTTTTTCCGAATTAATCGAACCCATTTTTTTGAGAAGCCTTGTCTTTGACAAGGTCCTCATCTGATTGGCGAGAAGGACAGAATCTCTTGGAAGACCGGTATCAGATTGAGAAAAAAATACATTGCCGTGATATAGCTTTTTGACCTGTGAGGTAAAAGGAAGAGCGATGGTGACAGGGCTAACCTCATTCAAAACATCAACCTGAATGATCAGAACAGGACGAATCCCGGCTTGCTCACTCCCTTCAGCAGGATCCAGTCTTGCGAGCCAAATATCACCTCTTTTTGGTTTCAAAATCATTGGGGTAGTCTTTAAGAAGTTCCGCCCAGTCACTCATTCCTTCTTCTGCAATGTGAAGATCTTGCTCGGCATTCGTAATCGCTCCCTGGCGAAGATCATCCTCCAAA
This sequence comes from uncultured Candidatus Peribacteria bacterium, assembly GCA_964634525.1. Classification (GTDB taxonomy): domain Bacteria; phylum Patescibacteriota; class Gracilibacteria; order JAUYGZ01; family JAUYGZ01; genus CAZWLI01. The sequence continues at coordinate 12,649 of CAZWLI010000096.1, forward strand.
GCTTTCTGCCTCAAAAGTTGCATGGCCGTACGCATAATTCTGCTCTTCGGAATTTTCGTCCTTTTCCCCATCTCGTGGAGAAACTGAAAATCATCTTTCTTCAAAGAGATGGTGATGCGTCGTTGTGAAGCAATCGTCTTCATGAAAAAGTATGATGAAATATCATACACATAGTATTACTTTTAGCGTGCTCAGTCAAGACTCAAGAACAGTCCTCTTACGTATTTCCAAAAACTAAAATTCTAGCCTTAAGGACTTCTATTCTTTGCCGAAGAACTTCCAAGGTCTTCCATGCATCACGTTCTGGAATTCCAGCGACATCAAACATTGATACGGCGAGAGTTCTCTGATTTCCATCCCCGAACCTAATGCCCCTAGAATTATTTTCAAATTCCAGAATATCACCGCCGTGATTCGCAATAAGGGTAGCTACTGTACCTATCGTTCCTTTAAAACTCGGATGCATAATAAGAAAACGGCATACAGGATCACTTGGGTCAGCGATCTTTACATGAAGCATATTCGAATCAGGAACAGATTTCGGATTAATCTCCGCCGTCTTGGCAAATGCAATCGTTGCTTGTGCAGCTTCAAGTCCCAATTCTTCCTGAGTGTCAGGATCATCAGCTGCGGTATGTGGCGTTCCCACAAAATATGGATGGTCTAGAATTTCACATAATTCAGCGTCAAACATTTCTTTTCCTTCCCTTTTTCCTGGTGAGACCGGATAAACATCAAAAGCTGGCCTCAATCCTGCATCCCTCATTTGCGTCCGTAATGCCGTGCGATCTATCGCTTCACCTCGAGCCGCGTTGACGAAGACAATATTTCTTTTCATCTTTTTGAAATGCTCTTCTGTCAAAATCGGCTTAGATTCCCCAGTGTCTTCATCAACAGGAAGACTCGCATTGAGCGAAATAACATCTGAAACGGCAAGAAGTTCTTCAAGGGAAACTTGGTTTGGCTTATCTCCGGAATTATAAATATCAGAAATAACAATCCTTCCAAAAAATGGCCTCGCCAGTTCCTCCAGCCTTCTTCCAATCCTTCCACGCCCACCAATGATGCCAAGAGTTTTATTCTTCATATTCTCTGGCCTGAATCCTTCTTTCCCTTTTGGCCATTCACGGCGGCGGAGTGAATTTGTGGACTGAACAATCTTTGCTGCAGAGGCTAAGATCAAAAGCAAACTTCTCACAGCAACTGCTTCGGTGCTGGCTCCTGGAGTTGGAAAAACAATCGTCCCGACAGATCCAGCAATTTTCTTACGGACGTTATCCATGCCGACTCCTACTCGTACCACTTGTAAGACTTCTGGCCAAGCATCAAAAGCCTTACGGGTGAGGAGTTTCGTAGCACTTCTGATCAATACTGCCTGAGCAACTCTTGGATCTTCTACAATTTGTAATCCTCCTGAAGCCTCAATAAGCCTACTCACATCGCTATCAATATTATCGCAAAGAGCGACTCGAAACGGCACAATTTCACCTTTATTGTTAAGATCTCCCAAATAGGCTGCCAATGGCGTTGAAGAAAAAGTGTTTCCAATGTAGAGAATATTGACAAAAAGTCAAATTCCTGCCAAAAGCAGATGCGAGACAAGTGATCCGAAGCGAAATAGGTTACATTATTATCACAGGCCTAACATAGTATTCCTCGCGTCCCGGATCGGTTGAGCGTAAACACCTGAGCGTTAACGTTCCCACTCCGTCCACGACAACACTGATTCCTTCTAGAGCTGCTGCATCATCTTGTGTTTTTAGCCATCCTGTGATGGTCTCGGGGAAGACACGATGAACTCCTAACTCAGATTTTTTCGCTGCACGTTGTAGAAGTTCTCGAAGTTGCTCCCTGAGAAGAGAATTATGCTCGAGCATAAGGCGCTGCACAATTGCCGAGGGTAATTGTTTGGCAAGGGCAGCAATCACTTCTTCCACATTTGTCAATGCTTCTGAAGTTTGGCCCTCAGCGGGCAAAAACGAAGGCTGCTGAAGGGTATCGGGAAACGCTGGTGCAGGATTCAAGGCCAAAAATGAAAGTATAGCCATTTTAATCAACTTTTCCAAAAGATCAAGAAAAGGCTATCATCGATGAAGCTATGTCTGACACTCTCGAAAAAATCAAATCACTCCTCAAATCACTCCCGCAAACATCCGGAGTATACAAAATGAAGGATGAGAGCGGAGCCGTGATCTACGTGGGCAAGGCGAAGAGTCTGCGAAGTCGCGTCGCGCAATACTTCGGCGCAGGGAGGGATCACACCATCAAGACGAAAAAAATGGTAGAAAAGATTTGCGATATCGAGATCGTGGAGACGAGCACGGAATTCGAAGCCCTGATCCTGGAGACGAACCTCATCAAGGAGCTGCGTCCCCGCTACAACGTGCTGATGCGAGACGACAAGAACTACGTGTATATCAAGGTCAGCACTGCTGAAGATTATCCAAGAATTTCCATCGTTCGAAAGCGAGAGAAAAAAGATGGAGCGATCTATTTTGGACCGAAGACAAGTGCCGACGCTTGCGAAAAGCTGATCGATCTGCTGCGAAAAATTTTCCCCATTCGCACCTGCACCCTCGAGATGGAAGACGGCCCGGACGGTCTTATCAATATCACGAAGAAAACTATTCCAACGCCCTGCCTCGACTATCATATCAAACGTTGTCGGGCACCCTGTATCAATCTGATCAAGAAAGAAGAATATGCCGACCTCATCAAACAGATTGTGAGATTTCTGAAGGGCAGCTATCAGGAGCTCCTCACGCGGCTGAAATATCAAATGTTCAATGCCGCGAAAGAGAACAAATTCGAACAGGCCGCGAAAATACGCGATCAAATCAAGGGCATTGAGCAGGTCTTCTTGAAGCAGGTGGTTTCGGATCCGGATTTTTTCAATCGTGATGTCATCGGCGTGTATCCGGACTTCGACAAAACATTCCTCACGCTGCTGCAGTTTCGCGAGGGCAAGATGATCAACCAAGAAAATTTTACCCTGGAATCCCCCACAGCTTGGTCGACGGGCTCCGACGAAGATCAACATACAAGCGTCATCGAGTCCTTCCTTCGATCGTACTACTGCGAAACTTCCGACATCCCCTCGGAAATCTTCATGCGTGATCTTCCCCTGAATGCTCGCCTTTGGGAAGATTGGCTGACGAATCTTTCTCCCCCTTGCAAGGGGGATGGGGGGTCCCAGTCCCGTGTCCACCTCATGACCGCAGAAAGAGGGCTAAAAAATAGAATTCTTGAGCTTGCGGAAAAAAACGCGGCCTCGTTTGCCAAGCAGTCGCGGGCAAAGTGGATGAGTGACGCCAGCAAGACAACCCAAGCCGCGAGAGATCTCGCCGATGAGCTTGGGATGGTGAATGATCTGAACCGAATCGAGTGCTACGACATCTCACACCTGGGCGGTGAAGAGCAGACCGGCTCCATGGTCGTCTTCATGAAAGGCTCTCCAGAGACGAAGCTCTACCGACACTTCAAACTGAAGACGCTCGAGAATGGCGAGATCGATGATTACAAAGCTATGGAAGAGGTGCTCACACGCCGCCTCCAGCGTCTCACCCAATTTGCCGCACCCATGACGAAAAATTATGTTTTCAAGAAGCCGCTGAAAAAAGATTGGAAAGTTATTCAGAGGAGGGTCGAGGGGGAGGTCCTCAAAGCCGCTTACTGCGAAGACAAGCTGGTCGGCTATTCCCAACTCACCTTCCACAACGAAGGCCAGTCAGGAAGCATTGATGAAACTTGGCTGGAAGGCGAGCACGACACACGCGCCCTGCGACACCAGCTCTGGCGTGCGCTGCTGGAGAAGATCAAACTTCCGCATGTCTACGCGGCTTGCGCTCCGGAAGAGAAAGAAAATTTCCTCAGCTTTGGATTTACGGAATTGAAAAAGGTGCCTGATTTTCTTGACCAGAAACCAGTGACCAGTAACCAGCCAACCAGTTACCTCGTCTACAAAATCACCAAAAAGTCTCCCGACGATTCCTTCTCACAAGTTCCCGACCTCATCATCGTGGATGGCGGCAAGGGGCAACTTTCCTCGGCCATGAAGGCGGTGAACGCCTCTGGTCTCGAGATTCCCACCATCGCCCTCGCCAAACAAGAAGAAGAGATTTTTCAGCAACCAGCAACCAGAGACCAGCCAACCAGAATCCTCCTTCCTCGCAATTCACAGGCTCTCTACCTCGTCCAGCGTATCCGCGACGAATCCCATCGCTTTGCCAATGAGCTTCGAAAAAAACTCGGCACGAAAAAGCTCACGGAATCTGATATTGATTCTATCCCCGGCATCGGGCAGATTATCAAGCGTCGCCTGCTCAAGGAATATGGCTCCATCAATGCCATCACTGCAGCGCCCATAGAACAGCTGGAGAAGTCAGTAGGAAAATACCTCGCAAAAATGCTCAAAGAAAAACTATGTTAAATAAACTCCTAAAATTATCACGTACTCTTCGAAGCGCTTCCGGTTGTCCATGGGACCAAAAGCAGCGCATGAAAGATATCCCAAAGCAGCTGATCGAAGAATCTGAGGAAATTGCTCAGGCCATCACAAAAAAAGATTGGGAAAATCTGAAAGAAGAAATTGGGGACGTTTTGCTGAATCTGTCGAGACTCATGGTCATCGCCGAAGAAAAGAAGCTCTTCACTCCGCAAGAGGTGTTCACAACAGCCGCGAAGAAAGTGGTGGATCGCCACACCTGGGTTTTTGGGAAAGATAAAGCAAAAACCGTCAAGGATGTCTTGAAACTCTGGAAGCGGAATAAGCTCATTTCACGCAACTAAAAATCAACAAGCTCTTCTTGCATCGGCTCATCATCGATCACATTGATCGAGGTGACATCTTTGGGGAGCACCGCTTCGATGGTCGCCCATTGGGCATCATCTGAAGTGGGGACAATAATCGTGACTTTATCCCCAACTCGAGCCTTGTAGTAGGTCACGGATGCCAAAAGGACTCGGAAGCTCTTGCCGCCTGCAAGCACGCGGTACTGGGAATCGTCGTGGATGAGGGTCCCGATGACGGTCTTTCGTGGCACGGGGCCAATCTGTTTGTAGACGAATCGGCCGTCCGACATGATCGTGAGCTTCAGGTGATCACCCTCCACGAGCTTGCTCTTGCTGGCATAGTTGGCTGGCACGGGGTAGGGCTGCCCATCCGAGCCCATCATGCGCTCACCGTTGAAGATCCCCTCGATGACCCTACCACCCTCGGAAGAGGAAGAAGGCGAATACGAGGGCGCTGAAAAAGAAGCGCTGGAGCTTTCTCCACTCATTTCGAGAAGCATTTTTTTTGCGCTGCGCAGGGAAGATTCAGCGGTTTCCAGGAGATTTTTGATTTCTGTGAGCCTATTCATAATATTAATTTTCTTTATTCGATTTTCTATTGTAACAGAATTTGTTCTGATATTCAAAGGCAATTAGTCCTGCTCCACCGCCTCCACCCCTTTGACCTTGAGCCACTTTCGCTTTCCGACCTGAAAGAGTGCCTCCTCGCCGTCCTTGACGTGAAAAATTCCTTCGGGGTCAGAAAACTTCTCATTGTTCACGCGCACGCCACCCTGTTCGATCAGTCGACGCGCATCGCTCCGGGATTCTACCAATTTCAATTCTTCAAGCAAGGCAAAAAGCTTAAATTTTCCACTATCAAAAGTGACGGATTCAATCTTCTCGGGCCTCCCACCTTTGGAAAAAATTTCTTCAAAATCCTCCGCCGCTGTGTCGGCTTCCTTCTTGCCATGGTAGTCGGCCACGATCGCCTTTCCGAGCATCACCTTGAAATCCTTTGGATTCTCTCCGGCCTTCATCGCCCTTTCAAACTTTGAAATGTCACCCATCGAAACATCCGTGCAGAGCGTGAAGTACGGAATAATTTGCTCGTCGGTCATGGACATGATTTTGCCAAACATATCCTTGGGCGAGTCGGTGAGGTTGATCACATTGCCGTAGGTCTTGGCCATCTTACGACCATCCGTCCCGATGAGCAGTTGGGTTGTGAGAATGTGCTTCTCCTTCTGGTGGTAAATTCTTTGCAGCGTTCGTCCGGCGAGCATATTGAAGGTCTGGTCTGTGCCACCGACTTCGAGATCGACATCCATCGCCACGCTGTCGTAGCCCTGCATCAGTGGGTAGAGGAATTCGTGCAGACCAATGGGCTTGCCGGCATTCAGGCGCTTCTGGTACATGTCGCGCTCGATCATTTGCTGCACGGTGAACTGCTGAGCGAGCTTGACCACATCGGTAAAATTCAGCTTGCCGAGCCAATCCGCGTTGTAGCGGATCTCAATTTTCTTGAAATCCAAAATTTTCGAAGCCTGTTCCTTGTAGGTCTTGAAATTGGCCTCAATCTCTTGCTGAGTCAAGATAGGTCGCATGCCATCTTTGTCTGAGGTGTCGCCGATCAGGGCCGTGAAACTGCCGATCAGGAAGATCACCTGGTGACCGAGACGCTGAAAATCACGAAGCTTGCGAAGCGGGATCGTATGACCGAGATGAATATTGGAGCTTGTTGGGTCAATGCCGAGATACAGACGAATTTTCTTTCCCGACTTCAGAAGAGCTTCCAAGCCTTGCCTCACAATGACCTGATCCACACCGCGAGAAAGAAGTTCCTTTACACTTAAATCTTGAGCTTTGGCCATAGAAAATCAGGAGAAATTGAAAGCTAGGCGAGTATATCAGCTTTGTGAAAAATACACAATGGCGATGCAAATCTACGAATGGCTCACATCCGAATCTACGAATAAGTTTTGGCGCATTTGGACAAAATATTTCAAAACATCATTAACTCCAATTAATTCCGAATGAAAGGTCGACGCAAGAATATTCCTCTGTCGAACCAGGACAGGATCACCCTTGTATGTGGCAAGAACCTTTACGCCTTTACCAACTTTCGTAATTCGCGGAGCTCGGATGAAGAAAACACTGGGGCGACCCAAATCCTTATTTACGAATTTACGAATTGGAACATCAACAAAGTCAATTTCCGCCTGAAAGGATTCCGTTTGACGACCATAGCTATTTCGCTCGACGGTGATATCCATGAGGCCGAGATTTGTTTCCAGTGGCACGGGGGAAATGACGTGCTTCGCGAGAAGAATAGCGCCTGCACAGGTGCCCCAAATCGGCATCCCCTCCTTCGCTCGTTGAACAATTTTTTTATCCAATCCTGAGGATACCAGGAGCTTCGCCATCGTGGTGCTCTCTCCCCCGGGCATGATCAAAGCCTGAACTTGCTCAAGGTCAGAAGGATTTCGAACTTCCACACCCGACACCCCGTGCTGAGTCATGGACCGAAGATGCTCTTTGAAGTCGCCCTGAAGGGCGAGGACACCAATAATCATAATTGTTCAATTGCTACATTGCTCAATTGTTGAAATACAAATCTCGAGCAATTTAACAATTCAGCAATTTAACAATTCTTACTTTCCTCTCTCCTCCATTTTAAGTTGAAGTTCCGCAGCGTTCACGCCGTGCATCGCCTCACCCAGTCCTTCTGAAACCTTCGCAAGCTTCTTCGGATTGTTGAAGTGGGTGACCGCCTCGACAATGGCACGGGCGCGCTTTTCGGGATTGCTGGATTTGAAGATCCCCGAACCCACGAAGACACCGTCCATGCCCATCTGCATCATGAGCGCGGCGTCGGCAGGAGTGGCCACACCACCGGCGGCAAAGGTCACAACCGGAAGGCGTCCCATGTCGCGGACATCCTTCAAAATCGAAAAGATCATCTTGAGCTCGATGGCTTTCTGCTCGAGCTCTTCATCCGAAAGAGATTTCAGCGCCTGAATTTCCTCCGCGATACAGCGCACATGTCGAACCGCTTGGACAATATCACCCGTACCTGCCTCGCCCTTCGTACGAATCATGGCCGCACCCTCCTTGATGCGCCGAAGAGCCTCTCCGAGATTACGAGCACCACAGACGAAGGGAACGTGAAATAATTTCTTGTCGATGTGAAAGCGTTCATCCGCCGGAGTCAGCACCTCAGACTCGTCGATGAAGTCAACCTTCAATGCCTCCAAAATCTGTGCCTCCACGAAGTGACCGATGCGAACCTTCGCCATCACCGGGATGGTGACCGCCTTCATGATGGCCTTGATCATCTTGGGATCGCTCATGCGAGCCACGCCTCCGGTGGCGCGGATGTCTGCCGGCACTCGTTCCAGCGCCATCACCGCGCAGGCACCAGCAGCCTCGGCGATCTTGGCATGCTCGGCATTGACGACGTCCATGATGACGCCGCCCTTAAACATGCGCGCAAATCCGTCTTTGAGGGAAAAAGAAGCGTCAGCCATAACAAAAATTTCTAAAAAACCATTCGCATGTACAATACCGTGTCAAAAGAGAGAACGAAAGCGATTTCGGGGTTGCTTTTCTGTTTTTGGCGAGCAAAGAGGGGGGACCGCCAATTCACTGT
>CAZWLI010000097.1:0-18869 GCA_964634525.1 uncultured Candidatus Peribacteria bacterium
ATTAGAAATTTAAACCAACGCTGAAACGAAAAGGTTTCCTCACGCGCGACGCTCGTATGGTGGAGCGAAAGAAACCGGGCTTGAAGAAGGCGAGAAGGGCTCCACAGTGGGCGAAACGCTAGTCGGTTATGAAAGCTTCACACTCCGAGCCCGCTCAAATGCAGCGGTCTCTTCGGTTTCGCTTTCAAACCTCCTTCTCCGAAATTGTTCATCTCAAGCCCTTGCCTGATTCAGACACTATCTTTCGATCATCCAACACTTACCTTCGTCAGTCTTACACCAATTTCGGTAGAAATACTTCTATCGAATTTTATTTTTTCAATTTTTTGAGGAGCTTCAAAGCTGCTTTTGGCTCTAATCTTTTGACCCCCGGAACACGGTCAAAGTCTTTGTCGTAGGAAAGGATTGGGATGTCTTCAGCCAGGGCGTTTTGGGCGATGAGCGCATCCGGAAAGTCGAGCGAACAAGTTTTCATCATCTGGAGTGTGAGAGGAATTTGAAAATGTCTGCTTTCGAAACTACCGCTTTTTAAAAAATACGCCTCGAGATAAGCATGGATATGCTTCGGAAGTAGTTTGTAGTGATTGTTGAGGTTGAAGTGGAGTTCGGAAACAATAAGTGCATTGTAGACTCCTGATATTTTCCCCTGATGTATGGATTCAAAAATTTTCAAACAATCCTCCCCCTTGAGAGGGTCTTGAGCGTGATCGATGGCATGAAGATAAATATTGGTGTCGATGAATATTCTCATGGAAAAATGAGAAGAAATTACAATTCTCCCAATACTTCTTTTACCACAGCATCGCCATAATCATCATCTTCTGGCTTGTACGGCCTGATGGCCTTGCCGGTGAGGGATCCTACTAAGTCTCGCCAGCTCAGCTTTTTTTCCGGCTTCATCTCAAGCGTATTTTTTTTGGTCCAAGAAAATTCAAAGCGAATCTGTTTCGGCTCAGTGATATTCCACCGTTTCCGCGCGGCCTTTGGGATGACGATCTGCCATTTCTTGCTGGCTTGAGAGCTTTTGAGAATCATATTCCTTGAAAATAAGTACAACCTAATTATAAGTTGTACTTTTTAAAAAGTAAAGCATTTCATCTCGCCGCACTATCGGCATGCTGCAGAGGAGATTTGCCGAGTTCGAGGTGATGGAGCACGAGCTCCTTGACCGTTTCCGTTCGCGCATTGGACCACTTCAAATATCGTCCGATCTTTTCGACAAATTCTGCGCCGAGATCGGCGTGGTGAGGATAATTGGACTGGGTGTCTTTTGACCAGAAGCGAGAGCCCAGGCTAAAGACCCCCGGATGGACTGTTTTGTCCTTGCGGGCAAAGGGTTTTCCCACGTCATGCAGCAGGGCAGCCCAGCGAAGATGAAGGTCGGTCTTCGTGAGTTCGACAGTTTTTTTGGTGTGTTCAAAAAGCGAGAGGCTGTGATAGGGGGAATTTTGATCGTAGTGATATTGGATCCAGATCTCGGGAAGAATGAATCGCAGCAGCTCGGTTTGCGCAAGGCTGTCAAGTCCGCGATGGGGGTAGGTCGATATGAGCATTTTGTCGAGCTCAGAACACCAGCGCTCCCGTGAAATCCGAAGAATCTTGCTCGCATTCTCACGAATCTTTTCTTTGGTCTCGGTTGTGGGGACAAATTGGAACTGTGCTGAGAGACGGCAAGCGCGCAGCATGCGAAGGGGGTCTTCGTTGATGCGCAACGTCGGATTGCCGACGAAGCGAATCACGCCGGCCTTGATATCGGCATGGCCGCTGAAGGGGTCGATGATCTTTCCTTTGCTGTCGACGGCGATTGCGTTCACGGTGAAGTCGCGACGAGAGAGATCCTGAATGATATCGTGAACAAAGGCCACCTCGGGTTTCCTTGTCTCGCCATACACCTCCGTACGAAAGGTTGTGATTTCGATAAGCTCGCCTTCGTGCTTGAAGGCCACGGTTCCAAAACGTTTACCGGTGATAAAGGGCCTCTTGCCAATGTTGCGAATGGCAGCTTCGATCTCATCCGGTTTTGCCGGCGTTGCGAAATCAAGGTCGCTGTGGGGGAGGCTTAGAATGTGATCGCGCACGGAACCACCGACAAGGTAGAGCTTGATGCCAAGAAGTTTCTCGAAATTTTGAACAATATCCTTCATGGGGCAGAAAAGGTGCGATAGGCATACTTGGCCTTCAGTCGATCAATAATGGCATACGCGACGACCGCCGGAATCATGGTGGGGTTCTCCAGCGCCGTGATCCTCTCCTTGATCATATCTTCGTGAATGTCGATGTCGTAGAGAACCTGGTAGAGATCGAAGAGTCCTTTGTCGAGATAGCGCTGGATCCCGGGGATGATGGCATTGGCGAGGGCAGAATCTTTTTGATCATCGGGAATCGACGAAAGATCCATGGGTTCCTTGAGCAGCTTCATGCGCAGGCATTTGTCGATGATGTGTTGATAGATGAAAGAGAGCGTTTTGCTCGTTTGAATGGCTTGCATACGGTGAGATGAGCGTTTAGCGTTGAGCGGTTAGCGATTATACATTTCCTATTCTAAACCCTAAACCCTCAACGCTAAACCCTTTCCCTCATGAATTTTCACGTCCTGACCTTGTTCCCGGAGCTTTTTAAGGCCTTTACCAAGGAGTCTATTATCGGAAGGGCGCGCAAACAGAAGAAAGTGAAGATCAATCTCGTGCAGATCAGGGACTTCGGTGTGGGGCTTCACAAAAAAGTGGATGACACGCCGTATGGAGGGGGGGATGGGATGCTGATGACCTGTGAGGCGGGATTTGGGGCGATAGAACATACTCTTCTGTCATTGCGAGCCCGAAGGGCGAAGCAATCCCGAGGAGCCAAGCATGATATTGAACGTCACGAGATTGCTTCGTCCTCGACTCCGTCTCGTCCTCGCAATGACAGTCGCGTGATCTATCTCTCACCCCGCGGACGAAAATTCACTCAGCGAAGCGCCGAACGATTGTCGAAGTACTCCGACATTATTCTTCTTTGCGGCCGCTACGAAGGCATTGACCAAAGAATTATTGGCACGCTTGTGGATGAAGAGCTTTCCATCGGAGATTACGTGCTCACGGGTGGCGAGCTTCCGGCCATGGTCGTGATGGACAGCGTGATTCGTTTACTTCCGGGAGTGCTCGGAAAGGAAGGCTCGCACGAGCAGGATTCTTTTTCCAAGGCCTTTGGTGGTAAGAAGGAATATCCGCACTACACGAAGCCAGCGGAATTTCGTGGCATGAAAGTGCCGGAGGTGCTGCTCTCGGGGCACCATGGGGAGATTGAGAAGTGGAGGAAAGATCATTTAAAATGAAACAGGATTCGCTTGATCCTATTGACTACTAAATTATACTAAAGTATACTGAAATTATCTAAAGTTCATTATGAATGCTCACTATCAATCAGCACTGACTCCGGAGGATATTGCAGGGATTCTGAAGCTCAGCAAGGTGAATGTGTACCGAAAGATAAAAACCGGTGAAATACCGGCGAAGAAAATTGGAAAGGAATACCGTATTTCCGCGGCGTTTATTTGGTATTTCCAGACTGGGATGGATTTTGATATTTACAGCAAAGAGAAAGAAGACGAAAGAATTCTCCAATCCTATCAGGAAGTTTTATCAGCTGCCCGTACAACGAGATGACTATTTTCCTCGATACGAACGTTCTTTTTTCAGCGCTTATGTCGCAATCAGGAGCTGCTTTTGAGCTCTTTCGGCTGGCTGAAAAAGGTGTCGTCAAGCTGATGACTTCGGATCAATGCCTGCTTGAATTGCAAAGCATCCAAAAGAGTGTCAAGTTTTTGATTCCTCTTCAAGCTTTTTTAAAACAATATCCTCTCGTTATTTTTGATCTGAGCCATGGTGGCTCCCTTCAGTACCCCCGCTATGTTTTTGATGCTGATGATGCTCATGTGCTCGCAGGGGCTCATCAATCACAATCTGAATTCCTGGCGACCTTCAATATCAAAGACTTTAGAACAGATCTTATTTTTCAGGATTTTCGAATCCGAGTCATGGCGCAGGGGCATTTCCTCCAATGGCTTCGTGGTATTGGAAAATATGAAAACTCCTTTCTATGATTGATCTTATGTATGTGAACATCAAAGTCATCCCCAATGCCCACAAGACTGAGCTGGTGGAGAAGGTGGTGGGCCCGGAACATGAGGAGGTTTGGAAAATAAAAGTGGCAGCTCCGCCGGAGAAGGGAAAGGCAAATAAAGAGCTCTGTCGATTTCTTGCTGAATATTTTGAAGTCCCAAAATCCGCGGTGACCGTCAGCCAGGGGCACACGAGTCAGCGGAAGGTGGTGAGAGTAGAGGTCTGAACGGATAGTTAGCTGATAAGTTTTTGTATGTATTGCAAAATTATGTTATAATTACAAGAATTATCACTAATTACGGTTTGTGCTCAGCAAAGGGCCAGCAGATTCTACAGAAGTTTTTACCAGCTTTCAGGGGCGGCTTTTAGTCCGAGAATCTGGGGCTGGCATTTTGTCTCCACATGCTTTGGGAACCTTGGATTTAAGAAATCTTCAATATGATCGCCTCCGTGAAATGATTGGTAATACGCCTCTTCTGTGCATTCCAACTCGGGGAAGAGGAATGATTCTTGGCAAAATTGAGTCGCAAAATCCAACGGAATCGCACTACGACCGAGCATATCTTGAAACCTTTCAGCGTTTAGAAGCTGACGGGATCATCAGGCCCGGCGATATTCTTATTGAAAACACTTCCGGAAGTGCCGGTATTTCATTCGCCTGGCTCTGCAGCAGGCTGGGGTATCAAGCAAAAATTATTGTTTCCCAGCTTCCGATTGGGCGGATACAAGAATTGAGGAATTTTGGAGCTGAGATTATCGACGTGGGTCCAGGCGGTATTCCTGCCACGAGCCAGCACATGAAAGCCATGATGGTGGATTTTCCAAAGCAAGGCTATCAAGAACAACGCTATAGGACCGGAGATTATAATGTATTTGCGTATGAAAAAGATGGACAGCGAATTTGTATTCCAAACCACTCCGCGAACCAGCTCACCGTGGATGCTTTTTCTCAGATCGGGAAAGAAATTACAAATGTACTGCCTCCAGGTGTTTGCCCAGATTATTTTGTTTCTATTATCGGTAATTGGACGACCACCATTGGTATCTCAAAAGAGCTAAGATCGCATTTTCCTCGGATACAAGTTGTGGGTGTAGAGAGTGTTAGCAGCGCTGATAATTTCGTAAGAAAGTATGGAGAAGAGGAATACAAAAAACGCTTTGGGAATCGGCAGCGAGCAGTGAGTCACACTTCTTTTGGTGGGAGTGTCCCGGCTGTTTCAGGAACTCCTGAGCCAAAGCTCCGATTTCGAGATTTGAATGCCGTGGACGAAATACAATTGGTGGATGAAGAAGATCGAGACCGAGAGCAGGCTGGCTACAATCATGGGAAGCTCATCGTCGATACGATTGGCAATACTTCTGCTGAGGCCCTTTTTGCAGCACGTCAGCTCAAAGAGCGAAACCCGGGAGCAACTGTCATCGTGGTTTTTTATGATAAGGCTGATCGGTATTTTCGTCTTGAGAAGGGAGGGAGGGCAGAGGTTGAATGGGCAGCCGGAAAACGACTGGAGCCTTTCCTTGATATGTATGAAGCCACCAGAGCTTCTGTGCGGGAGCAGCTCTCACTTCCACCTCCTGGCTGGAAGCAGTCCGTCGCGCAAACTCCTGCGGATCTTCCGACGACACTTCAAGAGGCGTATCGATTGAGTCTAGGGAATGTGGTTAAAATAATGGGATGACTCTGTCATGACTTTTTTATAGTTTGGTAAAAAAAAGTAATGGTTTACTCTTGGTACCTTTCCGGCCAATCGTCAAATTCTTTTTGACATGTGCCAGAAGGGGAAAGGGGAATAATTTTTTCATCCTATGGAAGACTCTCCATTTGACGACGATCTCCCGCCAATGATCTGCCGATGGGGCAAGAGCAGCATCGTTTTTGAACCACTCCAGGAAAGGGGAACTGTGGAGATGCTCTTTGTATCGAGGAAAAGGTTGTTCCAAACCCTCTGATCACCATCCAGAAAGGTGAATAAGGCCGGTGGCGAAGGCGGTCACGATGCAGGCGGCAATGATGTTGCCGAGGAGGAGGAGCTTCATGCTTTTCCAGGTGGGCACGGCGAAGAGGAAGGCGAGGACCGCGGCGGTGTAGCTGCCGGTGCCGGGGATGGGGAGCGAACCGACGAGGAGGATGGCGAGGACTCCGTAGCGCTTGAATTTTGCGCCGTGTCGTTCGCGGATTTTGGTCGTGAACCAGTGCACGAGGCTTTGGGTTCTGGAGTGATTCCGAAGCCAGCCTTCGAGCTTCGGGAGGATCCAGAGGATGAAGAAATTCGGGATCGTGTTGCCGATGATCGCGATTGAGACGATCAGGAGTTTCGGAAGCTCCGGGTGCAGCACGAGGAAAAATGGAATCGCTCCGCGCAGCTCCGTAACGGGGAGCATGGAGGAGAAGAGGATTTGGAGGAAAAGGGAGATGGACATTGTCAAAAGCTATTGCTCTTGTTATGGTATCACTGATTTAAGAAATTGCTTGCTTCGCATCTCCCTTCGGGACCTGCTCCGCCTGCCTGCCGGCAGGCAGGCTTCTGACCGCTTATCTCGCATCTGCCTGGAGAAGGGAAATGCTTGCCTCTGAAAGAAATATCTTCGATATTTCTTCCGACGGCATGCTTCGTTCCACTCGGCCTCGCGGAGCTCAGCCTCGTTTCACTTCGCACCGCATTTCTCACATCTGCCCATGAAATTCCGCTCTTCTCGTACCGCCCTGGAGCACGCTCTTTCGGTCGTGACGCACGTGATCGACAGCAATGCCACGCTGCCGGTGCTGAATAATATCCTCATCAAAGCTGCGGGTAAAAAGGTGCATTTTTCCGCCACGAACCTGGAAATGGCGGTGAATTATTGGATGGAGGCCGAGGTGACCAACGAAGGTGCGGTGACGGTCCCAGCCAAGCTTTTTTCCGGCTATATTTCCCTGCTCAAGGACGAAGAAGTGGAGTGCAGTATGGTCGAAGGCCTCAGCCTTGCCATCAATTCCGCCGGATCGAAGACCAAAATGAAGTGTATTGCGGCGAGTGAATACCCCACGATCGGCAAGATCGAGGAGGTCGTATCCTTCGAGATCCCCACCGAAGATTTCCCGCAGGCGATTGAACAGGTGTGCTTCGCGGCGTCCACGGCCAATACCCGTCCGGTACTTTCGGGCATCTTCGTGGAGGTGGAGGGGAAACAGGTGATGCTCGTGGCCACCGACAGTTTCCGCCTGAGTGAAAAGAAAATGACGCTTTCAAAGGCTGTGGCCAAAAGCGCGAGCTGTATCATTCCTGCCCGAGGTGCGCTCGAAATGGCTCGACTTGCTTCGGCCGAGAAGGAGGCGAAGAAAGTGAAGATCGTCATGGGTAAAAACCAAGTGCTCGCGGAGATTGGGAATATCGAATTTTATTCTCGGCTCATCGAGGGCAACTTCCCCAACTATCGCCAGATTATGCCCCGCTCCATCCGCACGAGCACAACGCTCGCGACGAGTGATCAGGCGCTCGCGGTGAAGCGCGTGAATCTTTTTGCGAGGGAGAATAACAACAAGGTGCTCTTTGATTTTCAGACAAATATTCTCAAGCTCACGACTCCCGTCACCCAGGTGGGTGAAGAGGAAGGCGAGCTTCCGATCAGCCTTTCCGGAGAGCCCGCCACCATCGCGCTCAACAGCGAATTCGTTCTGGATGCTCTTTCACATCTGGGCACCGACCAGGTGGAGATGGGCATGAACGATGCCAAATCTCCCGCCGTATTCAAGCCCGTGGGCAAGGATGATTTTGTGCATATTATCATGCCGCTGAAGCTTCAATAGCGTCGCTTCTGCCCTTGAATTTCCTCTGAGTCATGCTATACTGATTTCGATCGAAATTTTGAGAACCTTTTTCCAGGTTCCGCATTTTTTAGAGAAGTCTTTTGAAGTTCGAAAAAAACGTTCACCAGGAACATGTTGATCACCTGAAGAGCCATCGAAAGCTCACGCTTTCGGGGACGGGCAATCAGAATGCCAAGGCGTTTTTTCTCTCGCAACTTATGGACGGTCTTGCCCAAGTGAAGACGCTTTTTTGGGTGATCGAGGAAGTGGATGAGGCCGAAAAGGTTGCGGAGAATTTTCGATTTTGGAGTAAAATTCCCGTTCACAATTTTGCTCGCCCCTCGGACAAGGCGCCGACAGATCTCGAGAAGATGCTCCAGCTCTACACAGTTTTGAACCCCGAGCGAAAGGTCATCGTGATTGACCAGGCTTCTTTTTTTGCGGTCTATCCTTCAAAAAAAGATCTGGAGCAGAGCACGCTTTCCCTGAAGCTCGGCCAGACCTTCGACGACATGAAGATGATTAATGAAATCCTGGAGGCCGGCTATGAATTTAGCGCGGATGATTTTTTGGTTCCGGGCACCTATTGTCAAAAAGGCGGGATCTTGAATATTTTTATCCCCACCCTGAAGTCGCCCGTCAAAATCGAGCTCGATGGGGTCAAGATCGCGGGCATTTACGAATTTGATCAGGAGACGGACACTTTGTCGAAGAAGTACGACACCATTGATATTCCACCCCTGAAGTTCGAACGTGAGAAGGGGATCCTTTTTGAATACCTCAAAGGAGATACCATCATTGTGGATGACGAGATTGATTTTTCTCCGGACTATACCGAGCACATGAAGAAGCTGGAAGCTGAGGAGCATTCCAAGGATTCGCCGTTTTTTGTAAACTTCACCGCTTTCCCGGAGCAGGAGGATCAGCACTATTTTTATCTCTATTACCTTTCGATCCTGAAGTTTCAGGATGCCTATGATTTCCTCAACGACCTTCGAGAAAAAATGCGCGGCAAGTGGACCATGATTATTTTCACCAAGCATTTGGACGAACTCAAGGGCCTGTTGACAGAAGAGAAAGTAAAATTTTCGCTCCGAGAAGATGAAGCTTCTTCCGGCCTCATTCTCGAGAATGCTCAGGCGATCCATGCTTTGCCACAGTCCTTTCAAAATCCTCAGCTCAAGATCGCCGTGCTCACGGATCGGGAGATCTTTGATTTCCGGAAGATGCGCAGCAAGGTGACTTCGATCCAGCGCAAGGTGAATCTCGAATTTCTCCAGACGTTGAAGGACGGCGACTACGTCGTGCACGTGGATCATGGCATTGGTCGCTTTGTGGGCATCGAAAAGCAGCTCTTTGAAGGCATGACGAAGGAGTATCTGAAGATTGAATACGCCGGCAACGACAAACTCTTCGTCCCGATCGACCAGGCGGAGAAGGTGAATAAATACGTGGGTGTCGGGAGTACCGAGCCCAAGCTCACGAGACTCGGCTCTACGGAGTGGACGACGGTGACAAACAAGGTTCGAAAGGAATCTGAGTCCATTGCCAAGGAGCTTCTCCTCCTCTACGGCAAGCGGGAGATGGCGCACGGATTTAAATTTTTCCCGGATGACGAGATGCAGGAAAAATTTGAAAAAACCTTCCCCTATCAGGAGACTCCCGGTCAGCTGCGCGCGATCATGGATGTGAAAAAAGATATGGAGCAGGAAAAACCCATGGATCGTCTGGTGTGCGGGGATGTGGGTTTTGGCAAGACGGAGGTCGCGCTGCGCGCAGCCTTCAAGGCCGTTCGCTCTGGCAAACAGGTGGCGGTGATTACCCCGATCACGATTCTCACGGATCAGCACTTCAAGGAATTTAAAAAGCGCATGGAGCCTTTTTCGCTCCATGTGGAGATGCTGTCGCGCTTCCGCTCGCAGGCGGAGCAAACAAAAATTCTCAAGGACTTAGCGACGGGCAAGATTGATATTATTGTCGGCACGCATCGACTCCTGCAGCCGGATGTGAAATTCAAAGACCTTGGCCTGCTCATCATCGACGAAGAGCAGCGCTTTGGCGTGAAGCAAAAAGAAAAATTAAAAGCGCTGCGGGCGGAGGTCGATATTCTCACGCTTACGGCGACACCGATTCCGAGGACGCTCAATATGAGCCTCAACAAATTGCGAGATATTACCATTATTACCACCCCGCCACCTGGGAGGCTGCCCATTATTACGGAGGTGCGCCGTTACAGCGAAGTGCTCATCAAAGAGGCTGTAGATCGCGAGGTGGCTCGCGGAGGGCAGATCTATTTCCTCCACAACAGGGTTCAGACCATTGACTCGATGGCGGACAAACTCCGAACGATTTTCCCAGACCTCCGTATTATTGTGGCGCACGGCAAACTCAAGCCCAAGGATCTGGAGGAGCGCGTGATGGCCTTCAAGGATGGGAAATACGACATGCTGGTTTCTTCAACCATTATCGAAAATGGCATTGATCTGCCGAATGCCAATACGCTCATCGTGAACAATGCCGATCAGTTTGGTCTGGCCCAGCTCTATCAGCTTCGCGGACGTATCGGTCGTGCGAAGGTTCAGGCCTATGCCTACTTCCTCTATCACTCCCAAAAGCTCCAGCCCGATGCGAAGCGCCGTCTTCGCGCTATCGTCGAGGCCAACGAGCTGGGGGCGGGATTTCAGATCGCCATGCACGATCTCGAGATTCGCGGAGCAGGAGACATCCTTGGTGCCAATCAGAGCGGGGCGATCAGCGTCGTGGGTGTGAACCACTTCGTACGTCTCCTGCAGCAGACCGTTGCGGAGCTCAAGGCCGGCAAGACCGTGACCCAAGAGCTTGAGGATTTGGAAAAAATCACGATTGATCTCCCGATTACCGCCTTCATTCCGGATCATTATATTTCTGAGAGCCGTGAGAAGATCAATGCCTATCAGCGTATGTCTGCAGCAACGCGCAGCTCCGATCTTGAAGAACTTCGGGAAGAATTCGATCAGGATTTTGGCGCGCCCCCAGAAGAAGTCAAAAATCTCTTCAAGGTGCTCGAGCTCAAGATTCTGGCTCGCAATGCCGAGATCACCGCCCTTCGCACCTTCATCGAAGCTGGCTCCAAGCAGGTGGTGCTTACCATGGGAAAAAATATGAAGCCGGAGATGATCGGGACATTGCTCAGCGTGAATCCTCAATGGCGTATTACCGGAACTACTTTGCGGGTGGATATGAAAGCGTTGGGCTTCCAGTGGATTGAGGGGTTGAAAGAGAGCTTGGAGGCTTTGGGGAAGGGGAAATAAAAGAAAGCGGTTTCCTTCCTTCGTCCAACAAAAATACAGCCGTCCCTTCACGTGAAAAAAATGAACTGACCGAATCTCTTCTCTCAACAGAGAAGAATTCAGGCCCTTTTTGAAAAGCGCGATACGCCATGGTGAGAAAGGGTACAGTGTAACCGCTTCCAGGACACCAGACCTCAGGCGCCTGTGCAGTTATTATTCCTAATGTTGCGATGAGCTTTTGAGTTTTTTCGATCGTCCAGGCCGAGGGCTCTCCGGGATGCACAATCACCATGATGCGAGGCTGCCAGTAACTCATCTTTTTCAGAGAAGTTTCTTTTTCGTACTCGGGCAGGCTCCGCGAGTGAATGACCTGGATAAGCACTTGGCCTTTTTTTTCGTCCAGAATGATGAGCCCAAAGCAGCCTTGGGGGATCCCGAGTTCAAATGGTTCTCCTGGACTCACAAGCTCTCCCTGGCCAACGCCGACGTAGTGAATCCCTTGTTTTCGGATTTCTTTTCGGCTTTGTTGAACCGCATCATGCAGATCAGCATCATATGTCGTGATGAGCGTCTCCCGTACCGGCGTACGGCAGCCCCCAAGTGCGATCAGAGCAGCCGTTAGGGTGAGGTTCGAAAGGAGTCCTGGTCGTGATCGGGTGGGACCTTGTTCAAAGCGGCTTTGCATAGCGAAAAATGTGGGAGCAGTATAGCAGCCTTTGGCTCAAGAGAAAGCTTTACACTCCGAAAAAAATCAGTTACATTTTGTTGGCTTTTTTAGGGGCTGTAGCTCAGCTGGCCAGAGCGCCTCGTTTGCACCGAGGAGGTCAAGGGTTCGACTCCCTTCAGCTCCACCATCGTCGACGCAAAAGCTTCATGTACGCGAGCTGCAAATGCCAGCTCGCTCCCATTTCGCTTTTGGTCTCCTCCTCAAAAACTGTTCATCGCATACAAATCTTTTTTTCAAACACTCCTTTCTCTTCTTCAGACATGTTCTTCGTGTGTCTTACACCAGTTTTTGCACAATGCTTATACACTGATTTTTGTTGAAATGCGTCATAAACCAGTTTTGGTAGAAGGTTTTGCCTTTCGACCAGCTTGCATTCTAATCGAAATTTTACTATAATAGTTTCGACTAGGAATATAATTCCTCGAAAGCATGTCTGAGCAAGATTTAAAAACAACGTTCGCTCTTCTGAATCCTTGGTGGGAGGGAAAAGTCATCGATCTTGGAATCGAAAGAAAGGCATATCAAGAAAAACTATTGGCATCTCTTCAGGACCGACGAATCAGCATAGTCACGGGGTCCAGACGAGTCGGGAAAACATATCTCCTTTTTCAGATCATCTATAAGCTCATTCGCGAGGGAACGAATCCGCAAGAAATTCTTTTTTTGTCCCTTGATAATGCCAATCTGAAAGGTCTGGATCTTATCAGCACCATAGGACAGCATTCTTTTCGTTATGTATTTCTGGATGAAATACAGGCTCTCGATCAGTGGGAGGTGGTTGTAAAATCGCTCTATGATTTGCCCATGCGATCATTGAAGATCGTTTGCTCGGGATCTATGAGCTTCCTTCTGGCAGATCGAAAGGCTTTGCTGACGGGAAGAAATACATCTCTTTCCATAGTCCCGCTTCTCCTTGAAGAATTCCAGCTTTTTAGCGGACAAAAAGGCTATGACAGCAATGTCCACTCCTATTTGGAACATGGAGGCTATCCGGAATTTGTTCTGGAAAGGCATCCGAATTATCATGCAGAACTTCTGAACGATATCCTTGAAAAAGATCTTGTCGCCCATTTTGGGATTCGTCGTCTTGAGCCGCTTCGAGAATTGCTGCGGCTTCTTGCGAAGCATGTCGGATACAAGACAAGCCTGAATAAATTGTCGAATGTTTTAAAAATCACCGATGATACAGTGAAATCCTATGTCGAATATCTCTCAAGAGTCTTTCTCATTGATTTTCTTTACAAATATTCGCCCAGTATCAATGATCGTATTTATTCCGATCGGAAGTATTATTTCGGAGATCTTGGCATGAGAAATGTACATACGGGCTTCGAGGATATGGGGTCACTCGCTGAAAATGCCGTGTTGATAGCCCTCCGACAACACTTTCCTCAAGCGGAAATATTCCATGCTTCCGATACCGCGATGAATGAAATTGATTTCATCGTCAAGGAAAAGAGCTCTGCGCGATTGATAGAAGTAAAGTTTTCAAAATATCCTGAGAAAATTTTGAGCAGCCTCTCACCCCTCTTTTTCAAAGACCCTGATGGATTAAAAGTCAAAGAAAGAGTAATCGTTACTGACGGCGTCAATGAGCAATTGACGAACAAGGGCAAAAAAATCCGTCTGGTTTCCCTGGAAAAGTTTTTAACAGAATGAAAAATCTTTACTCTCGTCTCTCAGAACTTAGCCTCGTCCTCTGTACCCTGATCTGGGGATCGACGTATTTTATCGTTCGAGATCTCGTCCAGGTCATTTCACCGATTACTCTTGTTGGGTATCGCTTTTTACTGGCGAGCTTTCTCGTGCTTCTGATTCTCCTTTTCAAAAAGAAAAAGATTCTTGATCATCCCAAAGAAAATTTTTATTTGGGCTTTTTTCTCTTCCCGGCTTCCAATTCAGCCTTTATCAGCTGCTGAGATGTTCTATTCGTTCCTTTGCTCAGCGCTCAGTCCCAGCCACCAGAGTTGTTTTGATCTGCGCTCTGGTGCCGGTCTTTGCTTCGCTTTTTGCCTGGACGATTGGGGGAGAGCCGTTTTCCTGGGAGAAGGCTGTGGGAGGGGGCATCATCCTGATCGCACTGGTGGTTTCGGAGCTCCCATGGCCTATCCGAGATAAGAAGTAAATTCCATCTGGGCAGTTTTTTTCGAGTCTCTTCACGTCTCTTAAGAATGATGTCGGAAGGAGGAAGATCACATCGGAAAATTAACGGCCAAGCTGTTTCTTCAGAGACGGAATTTTCTTCGTATCAATTCGAGAAAGAACACGGTCAAGCCCGTCCAGGGCTTCTTCAAGCGCCCCTTTTATTTCCCGAATCGTCCATCGCTTCTCTTTTTGTAATTGCCTGATTTTTTTTATTTGTTCAATCGTGTCTTCGCTATAGAGTTGGTATCCGCCATTGGTGAACTGTGAGACCTTTAAAAGTCCTTCATTCGTCCAATATCGAATGGTTGGAATGTTTTCACCTGATTTTTTTGAAAGCTCTCCGATTTTTAACAGTGGTGAAGATGGGGATTTCGTATTGCCTGATTCTTTTTGCTCGAGAGCCTTGAGATAAATATCAAGCGAACGGTCAATGGCTTTAAAAATAAGTTGATCATAATCATCAGTGCTGCCAAAAAGCTGTCCCTTCTCGATGGCGTTCAAATACTTCAGGCGGTCTTCTTTTCTGATCAATGCCGGCGGATAGCCTGCGCGCATAAGAATGAGGTTCATGAGAAGGCGAGCTGTCCTCCCATTGCCATCGACAAAAGGGTGAATGCTCACCAGTTTAAAATGAGCATCGGCGGCGATGATCGCCGGATGAGTTTTAGGGGTGTCACCCTGTAACCATTGAGTAAATTGTTTCATGAGCTCCGGGATCTTCATGGCATTTGGCAAAATCACTTGCGATCCGGCGATCCGCACAGGAACATTTCGATATCGGCCCGCGTTACGATCATCGATCTTCTGAAGGATAAGATGATGAATATCGAGAATATCTTTTTCGTTGATGAGGCGATTTTTTTTCTGAAGAAGGCTTTTCAGAAAAAGAAAAGCTTCCGCGTGATTGATTGCCTCCAGGTGTTCGGTCAATGATTTCCCGGCAACCGTCAGGCCCTTTTCGATCACCAGTGCCGTCTCCTGTCGACTTAACGTATTTCCTTCGATGGCATTCGACGTATAGGTGAGCTCGATTTTGAACCATTCGTCGAGGTTCGCGACCAGCTCCTTTGGCAGCGGGCGATGCGACTGCACTCTTTTCTGTTTTTCCGAAATGGTATTGAGAAGGTCTATCATATCTAAAGTATAAAGTATTACGTGATACTTTGCAAATGAAGCTCCTCGGCGCAAGCGCCGAGGTATCTAGCGGAATTCTTCGTAGCCGTTAACCCTTCTTCGCTAAAGCTTCGAAGGGTTCTTTTCGCCTTCAACCCTGCCACAAGCAGCGGGGTATTCGGCGAAGAAGAATAAAAGGTCATGTTGTGATGATGTTTTTTTCTTGCTTCTTTTCCTATAAACCTCTACCCTAGGTACTAGGTTATTTAATTTTTTTTATGAAACCACTTCCTCAATGGGGACAGCGCTCTCCTCGCCAGAAACTTCACAAAATCCATGAAGTTTCTGGTTCGGAGTCCTCCGCTTCGGATCTGCCTGTCGGCAGATACCACCGCTCCGGACCGCTTGTCTCGCCACTTCCCCTTCAAAAACAAAAAACACTCAAGCTTGGCAAACAAGCTCAGGGTACGCTCGGCAAAGTGCTGGAGATGATAGAAACAGATCAGTACTGTCCGGAGATTATTCAGCAGGTGGATAGTGTTCTAGGCCTTCTGAAAACTGCCAAGAGAGAACTGCTCGCAGGACACCTGGACACTTGTCTGGCGCACCAGATGAAGACGAATAAGAAGAAAGCGATTGACGAGCTGCTGAAGATTTACAATCTCTCCTGCTAATTTTTTTAGTTATGGAACAAAAAAAGACCTTCCGGATCAAGGGCATGCATTGTGCTTCCTGTGCCTTCACCATTGAAAAAGCTTTCATGAAAGTAGAAGGGGTGAGTTCTGCGGAGGTGAATTACGGCTCGGAAACGGCCAAGGTGGTGTTTGATGAGTCGAAAGTGAAGCCGGAAGATTTGAACAAAACAGTCGAGCACCTGGGGTATACGCTTCAAATTCCGAAGGAGACTCAGCATGTCATGCCTGACGGGCAAGTCATGGCTGGGCCTGCGATGAGCGGTGAAGATCACTCGATGCACACCGGTGTGACTCAATCCAAGGAAGAAAAGCTCAAGGATCTTGCCGAGCTTCGGGGCAAGGTGATGTCCGTGGCCCCTTTGACGATGTTCAGCATCATTGTGATGGCCTGGGAAATCGGCGCAAAGCTGAATGTTTTTTCGGTGATGCCGGAAATCTGGAAAGAATTTTTCCATCACCTGATGCCGATCTTTGCGACCTACACGCTCTTCGTCGTTGGGAAGCCCTACCTGCAAGGCGTTTACCGATTTCTTCGCTACGGCAAGGCCAATATGGACAGCCTGATTGGGATTGGAACACTGGCAGCATTCCTCTACAGTTTCGTGCTGACAGCTTTTGAGGAGGTCTTGAAGCCATTTTTGGATGTTGAAAACACGTACTACGATGTGACGATTGTGGTGATTGCCTTCATTACTCTTGGTAAGTATTTGGAAGCTCGATCGAAGATTAAGACCGGCGATGCGATTGAGAAGCTGCTGAATCTTCAGGCCAAAACAGCCCTCGTGATTCGAGATGGGAAAGAAACTGAAATCCCTGTCGAAGAGGTTCGACACGGAGACCTGATCGTGATCAAATCGGCTTCGAAAATCCCCGTGGATGGGGTGATCGAGGAGGGAAGCTCCTACGTCGATGAATCCATGGTCACGGGAGAGCCGATGCCCGCTGCGAAGAAGGCAGGGGACAAGGTCGTTGCTGGCACCATCAATACCACCGGTACGTTTACCTTTAAGGCGACGAAAGTGGGTTCTGAAACCCTGCTGGCGCATATTGTCCAAATGGTTCAGGAAGCCCAGAGCTCAAAGGCTCCGATCCAAGCTTTGGCGGATAAGATCTCGGCCGTGTTTGTGCCGGTGGTGCTAGTCTTGGCTTTCCTGGCGCTGATCCTTTGGATCGTTATCGGCCAGCAGTATCTGCCGTTCTCTGAGGCGCTTGTCAAAGGCATCGTCGCCTTTGTGGGGATTCTGGTGATTGCCTGTCCTTGTGCTCTCGGCCTCGCGACTCCAACCGCCATTATCGTCGGGGTCGGAAAGGGCGCACGAGAGGGGATTCTCGTCAAAGACGCTGCGAGTCTCGAAAAGCTCCATCAGGTCACGACGATTGTGATGGATAAAACAGGCACGATCACAAAAGGAAAACCCGAGATCACCGAGGTGAAGAGCCTTTCAAAGCTATCGGAACAAGAAATCTTGAGCCTGCTCGCTTCGCTCGAATCCCGCTCTGAGCACCCGCTTGGATCTGCCATCGTTGCTCATGCAGCGGCAAAAGGGATCAAGATTCAGCCAGTGAAGGACTTTGAAATGGTGAAAGGAAAAGGTGTCAAAGGAAAAGTAGAAGACCAAGAGTGCTTTGCTGGTAGCAAAAAATGGATGGAGGAGTTAGGGTTTTCCCCAAAAGAAATCGCCTCGATATATCTGGCAAGTAAAACGCAGCTCCTCGCTGCTGTGACGGTGGCCGATGCTTTGAAACCAGAGGCCAGGGAGGCAATCGAGGAACTGCACCGCATGAAGAAGAAGGTCGTGATGCTGACGGGTGATCAGCAAAAGACAGCACAGCAGATTGCGAAGGAGGCAGGTGTTGATGAGGTCATTGCCGAAGTGCTGCCGGAAGATAAATTAACGCACATCAAAAAGTTTCAAGAAAAAGGCGAAGTGGTCGCCATGGTGGGGGATGGCGTGAATGATGCTCCGGCGCTCGCTCAGGCGGATGTCGGGATCGCGATGGCCACGGGCACGGATGTGGCGATCGAGTCATCTGGAATTACGCTGCTCCATGGGGACCTTTCAAAGCTGGTGAAGGCTTTTCACCTTTCGAAATACACCATGCGGACGATCAAACAATATCTCTTCTGGGCGTTCATTTATAATGTACTCGGTATCCCACTCGCTGGTGCTGCGGTGATGAATCTCATCTTCGCAGGGCTCGCCATGGCCTTCTCGAGTGTCTCCGTGGTGACGAATTCGCTTCGTCTCAAGACAAGGAAATTGTAGGCTGGAGAGAATTTTTAAAAAGGATTTTCATGTATAAACCTGATTATCATGTCATCCCTCCGATGAATAAGTCATGGCTCACCCCATGGTATGACTTTCTGTGTACCATTTCTGGTTTTGGGAAGAGATTTAAAATGAAAGTCCTCAAGCTGATGACGGTAAAAGATGGAGAGACAATCGTTGATGTTGGCTGCGGAACCGGTATGTTTTTGGAACTCGCCGCAAAAAAATATCCACACGTCAAACTCATGGGAATTGATCCCGACAAAGAAGCCCTCGTCATTGCAAAAAGTCGTTTGAAGAAATTGAATCGTCCAGCAGAGTTTCATGAGGCTTTTGCTGAGGCAATTCCATTGCAAGATGTATCTGTGAATATCTGCGTGAGCAGCCTTGCTTTTCATCACATGCCAGATCTCATAAAGCAAAAAGCGGCGAAAGAAATTTTTAGAATTTTAAAACCCGGTGGTTGCTTTATTATTGCCGATTTTGGAAAAAGTGAGAGCTTCCTTCTCAAAACACTCTTACGGCCCTTTGAGAATCTGGAATATCTCAAAGGAAATTTTCAAGGACTGATTCCTCAGTTCCTTGAAGAAGCAGGATTTAAAAATGTTCGCATAATAGGAAAGCATTTTCCAGCAATCAGCATTATTCAGGCAAGCAAATAAACTTTCTTGGACTGCCTTATGAAAAATTTTATTTTCATCACCTCCCTACTTATCAGCTCATTCATCTTGAGCGGATGCAATTTCAAAAATGCTGAGAT
>CAZWLI010000098.1:0-3830 GCA_964634525.1 uncultured Candidatus Peribacteria bacterium
TAGCAAAGCCGCCTCTTCAGCCACTTGAGTACCCTTCCATGCTTATGCCGAAGCAAAGGCAATCCTAGCCCAAGACCGTTTTCACTGCAAAGTTTTCTCCCTGACACTTTCTTTTTCTTCCCAGGTTTTGACCTGTTATAATTCGTCCAAAGCCTACGAATATGATTGTTTTTTTCGCGAATCATCCGGTGATTACGGTCATCTTGGGAATTCTTCTCTTCCTCGCTTTTTTGTGGATCGTCGTTCATCTCATTGAGGATTATTACGATCATCGTAGATCCTTGGAAATGATCTTTTTGAAAATCACGGTGCCAAAAATGGAGGGAAAACAAGAGAAAGAAGACGAAGGCGAGCAGTTTGGTACGCAGAAGGATTTCGGCAAGCAGATCGGGGTGATGACGCAATGTCTGGAGTCCTTGCATACGTTGGCGAGCCCCAGGCTCTGGTACAAGCACGTGGCGGGTCAGAATTTTTATTCCTTTGAAATCGTTTCGATCAACGGGCAGATTTTCTTCTACATCGTTATTCCCTTTCATCGAAAACTCACGTTTCAAAAAATTCTTTGCTCATTTTATCATGATGCCATCGTGGAGGAGGTTGAAGAATACAATCTCTTCAAGCCCGGAACCTCTGCCTTTGGCCGCTATCTGAAGCTGAAGAAACACTGGGCCTATCCCATCAAGACCTATGCGCACACCAATACGGAGCCGATGAACGCGCTGCTCAATGCCATGTCCAAGCTTTCGGCCAAAGACGCCGCAGCGATTCAGATCATCATTCGCCCGTGCAAAAGCGGCTGGCAGGAAGAGAGCAAAAAGATCTCTGAGGAAATTTTTCAAAATAAACCCCACAAGAGTTTTCTCGAGACAATCAACCCGCTTCATTGGATCATGGTTTTTTTCAGAATCTTTGCCGTGGGCACCGATGATGCCATTCTCGACAATCTCAACCAGCAGACCGGAGGCACGCGCACCACGCCCCAGACGGATGAAATTGTGAAATCCATGGGGGAAAAAGCTTCGTACAGCGGCTGGAACACGGTGATCCGCATTGTGGCCAGCTCTGAGCAGCCCCAGCATGCCAAGGATGTCGTTGGGATTATTCGCAATGCTTTTGGTCAATACAATTCTCCGTACGTGAACAGCTTCGAAGAGGTGCTCTACTACTCTGTGCGTCGCCTCATTATCAATTTCATCTACCGATCCCTCTGGCGTCACATGACCGCCTGGATCCATCTGCATCCCACGATCATGAGCTCGGACGAGATCGCATCCATGTGGCATGTGCCGGCGGCCAAGTACAACAATGTGCCCCATATTGCTTGGCAGCGATTCAAGATCACCCCGCCCCCGGACAATCTTCCCGAAAAAGCCGACATCATACTGGGCTACAATCTCCACCGTGGCATTCGCACGGATATTCCCATGCAGCTCGATGATCGCTTCCGTCATCTGTATTTGATTGGTCAGACGGGTACGGGAAAATCCGTGTTCCTCGAATCCCTGATCAGACAGGATCTTCGAAATGGCAAGGGCATTTGCGTGGTGGATCCGCATGGAGATCTCGTCGATGCTGTGCTCGGGTGGGTACCGCGTGAGCGTGCCGATGACGTGATCGTCTTTGATCCGAGCGACACGGAGCGACCCATGGGCCTCAACATGCTCGAGGCGGATACGCCCGAGGAGCGAGATTTCATTGCTCTCGAGGCCATGAATATGATGATCGGGATGTTTGGCAATGAGGTCTTCGGTCCTCGTATTCAGGACTATTTCCGCAATGGCTGTTTGACGCTGATGGAGGATCCGGCCGGTGGAGCCCTCACGGATATTGTCCGCCTCTTCACGGATGAAGCCTGGGGTGCGGAGAAGGTGAAGCAGATCAAAAATCCGGTGGTCAAAAGCTTTTGGATTCACCAGATGGCTCAGACCGGTCAACGTGAGAAGCAGGAGATGATCCCCTACTTCGCCGCGAAATTCGGATGCTTCATCACGAACGCGCTCATGCGCAATATCATCGGCCAGACGAAATCCGCCTTCCGGTTTGACGATGTGATGGACAAGAACAAGATTCTCCTCGTGAAGCTGGCGAAGGGTCTGATCGGCGATATCAATGCGAATCTGCTCGGCACGATCTTCGTGAACAAAGTCCAGGTGGCGGCGATGAAGCGTCAGAAGATTTTGGACAAAAAGCTCCGCAATCCTTTTTTCCTCTATGTGGATGAATTTCAAAATTTCATCTCCGGCTCCGGAAGCTTTGAATCCATTCTTTCCGAAGCGAGAAAATATAAACTCGGCCTTATTATCGCCCATCAGTACATCGATCAGCTCATCCGTGCGGAGACCAAGGATGAAAAGGTAAAGAATGCCGTCTTCGGCAACGTCGGCACGATCATGAATTTCAAGATCGGCGCCAAGGATGGCGAATACATGGCCAAGGAAATGGCTCCGGTATTTTCCGAAGGCGATGTGATCAATCTCGAAGGCTTCAATGCCTGCATCAAGCTCTGCATCAACAATATGATCAGCCGCCCCTTCAGCATGAAGACCGTGAAGTGGTGGGAAGAAACACCGGATGACAAGCCGGACAAAGAAGTCGCCGAAGCCCTCATCCAGCTCTCCCGACTGAAATATGGTCGGGACAGAGAATTCGTCAGTCGAGAAATTATTCGCCGCATTGGAGCGACCACGGGGACGGAGAGTGGGCCGATGAGTAATCCACTTGGAATATAGGAATTAGGTTTTAGGTGTTAGGCTTTAGGAAAAACAAGTTTTACTATGTTAGATAAAGTCAAAAGAATCATCGCTGAATTTGAAGCTCTGGAGAGTGCGCTTATGGATCAGAATGTGACGAGCGACCAGAAGAAGTACGTGGAGCTGACAAAAAAGCGCGCCCAGATGGAATCAGTCGTTTCCCTCGCGAGACAACTTGAGCGCTGCATGAAGACTATTGGTGAAAGCGCTCAGATGATGATGAGCGAAAAAGACCCGGAGCTTCTTGAAATGGCCAAGCATGAGCATAAGGAAGCCAAGGAGGAAAAGGAAAAGCTGGAAAAAGAACTTACGGTAGCGCTTCTGCCAAAGGATAAAAATGATGATAAAAACGTCATCGTCGAAATTCGGGCGGGTGCTGGAGGGGAAGAGGCAGCTCTCTTTGCTGCCGAGATCACTCGCATGCTTATGCGCTTTGCGGAAAAGAAAGACTTCCAGGTGGAGCTTCTTTCTTCCAGCAATGCAGAGGCTGGGGGCACCAAAGAATCGATCTTTCGTGTGGTTGGCCAGGGTGCCTACTCGATCTTCAAATACGAATCCGGGACGCATCGGGTGCAGCGTGTCCCTGTTACCGAGGCCAAGGGCAGGATTCATACGAGCGCCATCACGGTGGCGGTGCTTCCGGAAGCCGAAGAGGTGGATATTCAGATCAAACCGAACGACCTTCGCATTGACGTTTTCCGATCCGGTGGCAATGGAGGACAAAGTGTCAATACCACCGACAGTGCTGTGCGTATCACGCACCTTCCGTCTGGTCTTGTCGTCAACTGTCAGGATGAAAAATCTCAGCTCAAGAATAAGGCCAAAGCGCTCAAGATTCTTCGCTCAAGACTCCTTGCCGCGGAAGAAGAACGCCTGTCCAAGGAACGTGGTGATATGAGAAGCGCGCAGATCGGATCCGGTGATCGGAGTGACAAGATCCGCACCTACAATTTCCCCCAGGATCGCGTGACCGATCACCGTATTAAACAAAGCTGGGCGAATATGCCGTCCATTTTGGATGGAAATTTGGATGATATGATTCAAGCGCTCGTCATGGAGGATCAGGCGAAGAAGCTTCAA
>CAZWLI010000099.1:0-1946 GCA_964634525.1 uncultured Candidatus Peribacteria bacterium
GCCTTGGCTTCATAAACCTGCTCCTTGATCATCGCCATAGCCTTCTCACCCGCTTCGCGATTCGGAGCGGTGACAAAGACAAGTCCGGAGTCTTCGATGTCGATCTCCACCCCACACTCCTTCGTAATCTTCTGAATCGTCTCCCCTCCCTTGCCGATCACATTGCGGATCATCTCAGGGTTGATCTTGAGTGTTTCGATCATCGGAGCACGAGGGCTCAGCTTCGCTCGAGGCGCAGCAATCGCCTTGTCCATCTCCGCAGCGATGAAGTTGCGAGCAATTTTTGCCCCGGCAAAGGCTTCTTTCATCCGTTCCACGGAAATACCGGAGACTTTGATGTCCATCTGGAGCGCCGTAATGCCCTGATTCGTTCCGGCATATTTGAGATCCATGTCACCAAAGAAATCTTCGAGTCCTTGGATATCGGTCAGGATCACATGCTTTCCGCTTTCATCATCCGTGACCATACCCATGGCCACACCCACCACCGGGGCAGCGATCGGAACTCCGGCCGCCATGAGGGCGAGGGTGGAGCCACAGACCGAGCCCATGGAGCTAGAGCCATTGCACGAGAGCGTCTCCGAGACCACGCGGATCGTATAGGGAAATTTTTCCTTCGTTGGCAGCATCGGCATGATCGCGCGCTCTGCCAAAAATCCATGACCAATTTCTCGCCTGCCCGTGCCACGATTCCCTTTCGCTTCTCCCACGGAAAATCCAGGGAAGTTGTAGTGATGGAAGTAATGCTTTTCGAAATCATTCACATCCATGAGATCAATCATCTGCGCGGAGCCGGGGCTTCCGAGTGTGACCACAGAAAGAACTTGCGTCTCGCCACGCTGGAAGATTGCGGACCCATGAGGATTCGGAAGAAAATCGAGAATGACGCTGATCGGACGAACCTCATCGAGCTTTCGCCCATCGACACGCTTTCCTTTGTCCAAAATCGCCTGTCGCATGTAGTCCTTGAAAATTTTGTCGACGGCATCCGTCACATTTTTTTCCGTCCAAACCTTATCTCCATTTTTTTCTGAGGCTTCAATCTTTTCCTTCATCTGCCCGACCACTTCTTTCGTCAGGTCGTGAAGTGCACGATAGACCTCATGCTTGCTCGGCTTGAAAAGTGCCTCAAGCTTCAAAGAAGAAATCGCTTTGGAAATCTCTTTGCCTACGATCTCATTGGGGAGACGGATCACCAGCTCGACTTCAAGCTTCTTGGCAGCTTTTTTCTTCAGCTCTTCCTGAAGAGCACAAAGTTTTTTGATCTCTTCGTGCGCAAGGGCGATGGCCTCAATCATTTTTTCATCCGAGACCTGCTTGGCACCGGCCTCCACCATGGTAACGGCGCTTGCCGTACCCGCCACGGTGAGCTCGAGCTCGCCTTGCTCCACCTGCTCGTAGCTGGGATTCACGATCAACTCACCGTTCATCAGACCAATGCGAACTCCGGCGACCGGAGCGACAATGGGAAATCCGCCGACGATAAGCGCTGCCGAAGCAGCCGTGATCGCATGCGGCCCGGGGTCGATCTTGCCATCCGAAGAAACAACCTGAACCGTAATGACACAGTCATTGGCTATGCCCTTCGGAAAAAGAGGCCGGATCGGGCGATCGATAAGACGCGCCTTGAGAATCGATTCATCGGGAGGACGACCCTCACGCTTGATGAAGCGACTCCCCTTGATCTTGCCGGAGGCATAAAACTTTTCTTCGTAATCAACAAGCATCGGGAAAAAATCAACACCTTCCTTGGCGGGACCCATACTCGCGGCAACCAGGATAACCACATCTCCTACAGAGAGTGTCACGGCGCCATGCGCCTGAAAAGCCACGTGTCCTGTTGTGAGGACAAGATTCTTCCCAGCGATCTGGGTCGAAACTTCAGAAACGATATTTTTCATACAAGAACTGAAAAGGATAAAATGAACTCCTTTCCCGTCCTGAAG
>CAZWLI010000100.1:0-7209 GCA_964634525.1 uncultured Candidatus Peribacteria bacterium
TCTCTGGGTCGATCGTTATGTACGTCTCAGCTCTTCTGCCTCCATGTTTTACAAGCCCGTTGCCAAGAAACTCCAAACCCAAGTCCTTGCCGATGAAGTGGTGAAGATATTGGGTGAACTCGGAGATTGGTCCTTGGTCGAACGAGCAGACGGAACTCGAGGTTGGGTGGAAAAATTAAAAATGAAAAACGAAAAAAAATCGGAATTCTTTCTCCCTGGCAGGAAGTCAACAGATGCAAAAACATTTTTTGAGCACTGGAACGGTAAGCCCTACCTTCGTGGCGGCAACAGCGAAGAGGGGATCGACTGCTCCGCCTTTGTGCAGCGCTGCTTCTGGGAGGTGAAGGGAATTCTGCTGCCCAAATATTCCCAAGACCAGAAGGTTTTTTGCACGCAGGAAGTCACATGGGAAAGTATCCAGGACGATGATCTGATCTTCCTTCACTCCAGAACCACGAAAATTGCGCATGTCGGGATTATTCGAAGTGGCAAGGTCTGGCATTCGAGCCTGGAGAATGGGGTCAAAGTGGAGGAATTTGAGAAATTGATGGAAAAATATGAATTGGAGAGAGTAAAAAGGGTCTCTACCCCTTGAATTCCCCAAAAAATAGACTACAATGCCCCCGCCACTCCTAGGGGACGTCTTCAAACAAGCCCCGGAGATGGCACGGAGGCTTTTCCATGGGTTCCCAGTCGCACGGCACGAGGCCGCGCTTCGAGAAGGAGGGCGTCGATGAGACGCCCGAGTTCGAGCCCGAAACCACCCCGAACACGGGGGGCCGCGGGATGTACCGCGGCAAGAGGGGGAAGCAGCACTGGAAGCGGGAGGTGAAGTCCGGCCGCCACAAGCGGCCGGATCTCGACTCGCCCCAGTAGTGCGACTGTCCCGAAGCTAGCGCAAGCTGGCAGATCGGGATGATCGCGCGGTCAGGGTCGGTTCGCGAGAACCGGCCCTGACAACACCACATCTCAAAATTCCCGCAACAAACGCACTGTTGACTAACACATTTTTTATAGTATTCTTCCAGGGAAAATTTGAAGGGTATTAGAAATGAATACTCTGATTTTGTAAATATTTTTTGTTTTTATGGCTGATGAATCAAAAGAAGCTGGGGTTCCAAGTCATTTGGTCCTCACCGATCACTTCCGAGTGACCGCGATGGTGGTCTTGATTTCAATTTCTTCGCTTGCAATCTTCGGAGGCGCAGGCTACAAGCTGGATCAATACTTCGACACGGGACACGTGCTCTTCATCCTTCTCATCCTGATCTCATTTCCAACGGCCCAATATCTCCTGTACACATGGATTACAGAAAACTATCTGCGCTCCGTTAAAAAGAAACACTTATGAGACACCTGCACCAAACAATAATGCTGCCACTCAAGGAATACTTCGTCAAATATCTCTGCTCGATTAAAAAGAAACACGTATGATAGCTCCTGCCGAAACTCATACCGAAAGCCACGAAATCGCCCTTCCCTCGAAGCCTGTCCTGGAAATCTCGGGATTTCATGTTACCAATAGCGCGCTTGCCTTCTTTGTCGTGACTTTTCTGATTATCATCATGGCCATTTCTGTCAAAAACAGCTTTAAATTGATCCCGGGGAGATTTCAGGTCTTGCTGGAAGACATTATTGGGTTCTTCCTTCCAAAGCTGGAAGCCGCTTGGGGTGATCGGGAAAAAGCATTGAAAGCCCTCCCCATTTTCTTCACTATGTTTTTGGTGCTGATGGTGACGAATCAGTTCGTATTCCTTCCGTTCGTGAGCAGCCTGGTAAAAGGCGGCCTGCCGGCGCTGCGGACTCCCTCCACAGATCTGAGTTTCACGCTTTCGATTGCGATGATGATGATCTTGGGATCCCATCTTGTGGCGCTTGCTTTTCATCCGATCAAACACCTCGGACACTACACCAGGCTCGAGCTTCTTTTCAAAGCCAGAAACATCAAACAAGCGCTCAATGCCTGCCTGGAAGTCTTCATTGGCTTTTTGGAAATCATCGGTGATTGCGCAAAAATGACCTCGCTTGCCTTCCGTCTCTTCGGCAATATCTTTGCCGGAGAAGTGCTCGTGGTGATTATCCAAGGTTTGGTCTCCTATATTGTTCCGATGCCATTTATCCTGATTGCGATTTTTGCCGGTGTTATTCAATCCTTCGTGTTTACCCTGCTCACCCTGAACTTCATGGCCACCATCATGAAGCCGACCTTTTCCGAACACGCTTCGCATGCGTGACAATCCTTTTGGTTATTTTATTCTCTTATTTTCTTCCTATGGACGCTGTATCTGTCAAGTACCTAGCCGCTGTTCTCTCCATGTCAATGGGGGCTGTTTTTCCGGCCATTGCCGAAGGCCGCATTGCGGTTCAAGCTCTCGAAACCATGGGTCGAAACCCTGAAGTTTCCGATAAGGTCTTCACGAGCATGATCGTGGCGATGGCCATCATTGAGTCCATCGCGATTTATTGCTTGGTGATTGCCCTGATATTGCTCTTCGTCGTCTGATTTCATTAGACTACAACCTAACCGCCTAAATCCTATTTTCATGGAAGCACTCAGTAAACTGGGAATCGACTGGCAGAGCATGCTGGTCTATATCGTGAACATTGGCATTCTCTTTGGAGTCATTGCCTATCTGGTCACCGGCCCTTTGATCAAGGTGCTCGACCAACGAAGAAAGGAAATCAAAGATAATATTGAAAAAGCGGAAAGCATCAAGAATGAATTTATGCATGAAAAGCTAAAATCCGAGAAGGAAAGGCAAGCCTTCAAAGCGCAGATGGAAAGGCAGCTGTCGGATCTGAAAGTGGAGCTTGAGTTGCGCCGCCAGGAACAGGAAAAATCCCTGGAAATAAAGCGCAGCAAGATGCTCAGCGAAGTCAAAGAACTTGTCGAGGAAGAAAAAGCCGGCATTTTGAAAAAAGCCGAACTTCAGACCCTGGCGCTCATTGAGAAGGTCGTACTCTATACCGTTTCACACGGTATTCCGGAAGATATGATCAAAAAGAGCGTGCACCATGCCTGGGATACCCTTCAGGATAAAAAATCTTCATGATTCACCTCCTCCTCATCAGCCTCGTGAAAGACGTGTTTTCTTCTTTTGAGAAAGAGAAAGCCTTTTTTTCAAAACTTGGCATTTTTTCCCAAGAAGAAGCTCTGAAGGATCTCCCAGCATTGTTGGAGTTCCTTCGTCGAGGAGTCGTCACGAAGCATGCGCATTTTACCAACGCTCTTGCGAAGTATTTTCTCGAGGACTTTACGCTTCGCTTCGACCAACTGGATCAGGCTTTTTATGCCCTGCACTACGAAGAGCAGCAAAAAAAACTCGAAACTCTCTTTCCTGAGTCCACAACCTTTTTTTCGGAGCTCAAACGTCAGCTTCTCTTTTCTTCCCCGCAGGAAATCACAGAGAAGATTGCTTCTTTTCTTCGTCAGCTTTCTCCGACACCCCTCATCGTCATCCAAAGCCCCGTTTTCCTGGATGCCGCCTTCAAGAAGCAGATTCGAGCGGAGATGCAAAAAACCCACCCTCGATCTTTTGTAAGCTTTCAGGTGAATGCTCAGCTCATGGGAGGTCTCCGCGTCTTCTTGGACGGGCAGGTCATCGACAACTCCTGGTTCTCTCGTGTTCAAAAAATCCGCCAGCTTCCAACGCTTGTTTCCTTTAGCAATTTAACCATTTAACAATTTCTCAATGCCAACTCCCTCTCTCCAGGCCTTTCTCGACAGTATTGAGACCGCGCTCCTGAAAAAAGAACCCGAAGGCCACAAAAAATCCCTGAATACCGGCATCATCACCTCCTACAAGGATGGGGTGATCCAGATCGTTGGCCTCCCGAATCTCAAGATGAACGAAGTCGTTCAGATTCAGGGCACGGACAATCAAGCTCTCGTGATGAACCTGGAAAAAGATCAAGCTTTTGGGCTCGTACTCCAGTCTGGAAAAGGCGTGAAGGAAGGACTTTTCGTAGAATCAAATAATCACTTCCTCACGATGCCCGTGTCCGAAAAGCTGATCGGAAGAGTTGTGGATGCCCTCGGCAATACCATCGATGGGCTAGGCGCCATCAAGGCGGAGAAAATGTATCCCCATGAAAAAATCGCTCCCGGAGTGAACGCAAGAAAGTCCGTGGATACACCCGTGCAGACGGGCATCCTTGCGATCGATTCTCTGATCCCCATCGGTCGCGGCCAACGCGAGCTGATCATCGGCGACCGTCAGACCGGCAAGACGGCCGTAGCCATCGACACGATCATCAACCAGAAGGGGAAGAACATGATCTGTATCTATGTCTCCATTGGCCAGCGAGAAAGCAAGACCGCACAAGTCGTGGAAACTTTGAGAAAATACGGCGCGTTGGACTACACGGTGGTTGTTTCTGCGAGCGCGAGCAGCTCAGCGATCCTTCAATATCTCGCGCCGTATGCCGGATCCGCGGTGGGGGAATACTTCATGGACAAAGGCAAAGACGCCCTCATTATCTTCGATGATCTCAGCAAGCACGCGGTCGCCTACCGCGAAATGTCCCTTCTGCTTCGTCGCCCGCCAGGACGCGAGGCCTATCCAGGCGATGTCTTTTACCTTCATTCCCGCTTACTCGAACGTGCTGCGCGGCTCAATGAAAAGAACGGCGGAGGCTCGATCACGGCGCTGCCCATTATCGAGACCCAGGCCGGTGACATCTCGGCCTACATCCCGACGAACGTGATATCCATCACGGACGGTCAGATGTTTCTGGAGACGGATCTTTTCAACCGTGGTATTCGCCCGGCCATCAACGTTGGTATCTCCGTCTCTCGTGTGGGTGGCTCAGCGCAAACAAAGATTATGAAAAAAACGTCGGGATCTGTGAAGCTGGAGCTTTCGCAGTACTACGAGCTCGAAGCCTTTTCGCAATTTGCCAGCGATCTGGATGAAGCCACAAAAAAGATTCTCACCCGCGGTCGCCGCATCGTGGAAAGTCTGAAACAAAAGCAGAATTCCCCCTACGAGCTCTGGCAAGAAATCATGGTGCTTTCGTCTGCCACCGGGGGTTATCTCGACCCTATTGTGATCGAAGAGGTCGAGGTGAAACTCAAACAGCTCTTCGCCTTCATGGAAGTCGAGCGCAAGGATCTGATCGCCAGCATTATGGACAAAAAGGAACTCACCGATGATATCAAGAAGGAGATCAAAGCCGCTCTCGAAGCCTTTTTCAAATCCTAATTTCCTCCTTCCTACCTCCTACTTCCTGTTCCAATGGCATCCTTACTGGAGACCAGAAAAAAGATCCGAAGCGTCAAGCAGACGGCCAAAATCACAAAGGCTATGCAGCTGGTTTCGGCGAGCAAGATGAAGGTATTTCAGAAAAAGGCAGTGTCGGTACGACAGTACGCTTGGGATCTTCTCCACTTCCTGCAAGATTACCTTAAGACGAAAAAGTTGAGTATTTTTGAAGAAAAAAGAACAAAAGGAAAAACCCTCTTCGTTCTCTACTCCTCCGACAAAGGCCTCTGCGGGCCACTGAATACGAAGCTGCAGAAAGCCCTCTTTGGCTCGGGCGAATGGCAAGAGCTGCGTCCCCAGGACAGACTTCTGATGACGATTGGAAAAAAAGCCGCGGATTATGCTCAGTACAACGAAATCCCCGTCGAGAAAGCTTTCAAGGGAGTGAAGGAACAGCTTTCGTTCCTGGATTCTCTCGAGCTTCTGAAGCCAATTCTGGACGCCTGGACCAGTAAGAAGGTGAAAAAAATCTTCATGGTCGCTCCCCATTACAAGAGCGCACTGGTCTTCTATCCGCTCGTGAAGTCCTTCCTTCCTCTGAGCAAAAAGATGCTCAAAGAAAATTTGGGAGCCGAAGGAAGAAAAGTGCCACTCGTGAAATTTAAAAAAGACGAAAAGATCATCTATGAGCCGAGCAAAAAACACATTCGAGAAGTCATGTTTGAGCAAATCATTCAGCTGCTCTTCGTGCAGGCCTTCCTTGAGCTCAAAGCGAGCGAATACAGCAGCCGTATGATCGCCATGCAAAATGCGACGGACAACGCCCTCGAGATCATCGATGATCTCACCCTGCTCTACAACAAAGGCCGCCAGGCCAAGATCACGCAAGAGCTGGCAGAAATCTCTGGAGCCATCAGCGCCCTGTAACTTCCTCACTGCCTCATTGCC
Organism: uncultured Candidatus Peribacteria bacterium; assembly: GCA_964634525.1. Lineage (GTDB taxonomy): Bacteria > Patescibacteriota > Gracilibacteria > JAUYGZ01 > JAUYGZ01 > CAZWLI01. The sequence continues at coordinate 6,153 of CAZWLI010000100.1, forward strand.
TAACTTCCTACCTCCTACTTCCTAACTTCTCACTCCATGCCCACTGCTCCCGCAATGCACCACGTCAAGTCCGCCAAGACACTTCCCATCGGAAAAATCGTCCGCATCATCGGGGTCGTGGCGGATGTGTATTTCCTCGACCATATCCCCGAGACCTACAATGCCCTCACCGTGAAGAAAGAAGACGGAAGCCTCCTCACCCTCGAGGTGCAGAGCCACCTTGGTGCGGGGGTCGTGCGAACGGTTGCCATGTCCACCACCGACGGACTCTCCTGTGGCCAGGAAGTTAGGGACACGCTTTCGCCCATCACCACCCCCGTGGGTGAAAAAACCCTGGGTCGTGTCTTCAATGTGACCGGAGACCCCATCGACGGCAAGCCGGCACCGGAAAATGTGGAACGACGCCCCATTCATGCGCTTCCCCCCTCCTTCACGGAGCAGAGTGGAAAGGTGGAAGTGTTTGAAACCGGCATCAAGGTGATTGACCTGCTCTGCCCATTCATCAAGGGTGGCAAGGTTGCGCTCTTCGGAGGGGCAGGCGTTGGGAAAACGGTGATGATGCAGGAGCTCATCAACAACGTGGCGAAAGCCCACGGCGGATATTCCGTCTTCGCCGGAGTCGGGGAAAGGTCTCGAGAAGGCAATGATTTGATCAAAGAAATGGAAGAATCCAAAGTCATCGACAAGCTCGCGATGGTCTTTGGCCAGATGAATGAACCCCCCGGCGCTAGAATGCGCGTGGGCCTGACGGGCCTCACCATCGCCGAGAAATTCCGAGACGAAGGCCGCGACATCCTGATGTTCATCGACAATATTTTCCGCTTCACCCAGGCCGGGTCTGAAGTTTCCGTATTGCTGGGTCGTCTGCCTTCGGCCGTGGGTTACCAGCCCACCCTTGCCACGGACATGGCCGCGCTCCAGGAGCGCATTACCTCGACGAAAAAAGGCTCCATTACCTCCGTGCAGGCCGTGTACGTGCCTGCCGACGATATCACGGACCCCGCGCCAGCAACGACCTTTGCCCATCTGGACGCCACCGTCGTGCTCTCGCGCACGC
>CAZWLI010000101.1:0-1734 GCA_964634525.1 uncultured Candidatus Peribacteria bacterium
TTCATAGGCCGGTACTGGTACCTGGCCACGGTCATTGATGTGTTCAGTCGCGAAATTGTAGTGTTTACGTTTTCTGGACGGCATGATCGTGAGCTCGTCCTCACAGCCCTCAAAGACGCTCTCAGCATAAGCACAACACCAAGCTATCTCCATTCGGATCAGGGAAGTGAATACACCTCGTACCAGTACCTGGAAACCCTGAAGACAGAACGCATCAGTGCCTCCTTCAGCGACAAGGCTTCTCCCTGGCAGAACGGATTCCAGGAATCCTTCTCCAGTGAATTCAAAAAAGACCTCGGAGAAACAACCCGGTTTGAAACCATTGGCGAACTCATGGAAGCCCTCTTTCTCCAGATCCACTACTACAACAACCGAGGAATTCACACCGCTCTCAAGATGCCACCAGCTCAACATGCCAGACAACATTCATCCCCTGCATACAAGGTGTCTTAAGAAAGGGGTACTTGCCATCTCGGCTATGCCAACCGATGGATGGGAACACCGAGAACAGCTTACAGAAGAAATTTATGCATAAGTAAATGCAATCTTATGCAGCATCTCTTCTCACCGGTTGCTTTTGAATTTCAGAAGCAATGAATTGAAAATATTCTCTTCCAGGTTTTGAGCTGTAAGCAACTCGCAGTAGCACCCCATCTTTCGTTAAGAAAAGACCGTTTCCTCCAGATACTTGCTGTTCACTTAATGGAAGTTTCTCCTGTGACTTCAAATCTAGAAGATCTCTCAGACTATACTTGCTTTCTCTTAATCCACGATTTTGCTTATACCATGCGATAAATAATTTATTATTCTTTCCGCTGGCAGCATCCTCCGGCATCTGAGTCAGATCAGCTCGTTCGGCTTTTACAGCAGAAGTGGCAAATTGATCATAATAATTCTTCTCTAGAGTTCGCCTTTTTTCAGCTTCCTCCTTTTTTCTTTCAGCTTCTTGCTGATCTCGTAAATCTAATTCTATTTTTTCTTCTTTTCCTCTTTCCCCTGCGACACGGAGACCTTCTTTCATCTCTCGTATTTTTTCTTGACGCCATTCTACGACATCAAAGTGGATCGCTCCATCACGTGCTAAGCCTTCCAGTTCGGATTTTGTAAATTCTCCCCCAAAGAAAGTCTCTGCTTGCTCATGAGGAACGAGCTGTGTTTTATCAAATTTAATTTTCCCTCCTTCTATGCTTCGGACGGTGTACAGCTCATGTTGATAAGCGAATTGGGCTCCTTCCTTCGCCTCTGAAGAAACAGATGGATCAAAAAGCTCTTGGACACTTTTCGCTTTACTCTTATTGTTTTGAACGATCTCATTCGCCGATAAAAGACCGAAGCCTTCGCTACCTTGAAGGGTTCGAAGAGCTTCATTCTCTACAAAGATATAATCTTGAAATTTTTGCGATGACTCGCCCCTCCGGAATGTATAAGTTTCTGACTTATTTCCACCGGATGCGCTTGTTTCGGAAACTGTTATGGTAAGAATTTTTTCTCCGTTAGCCTCTTCGATTTTTAGACCAGTGATTTTTCGATGAGCACCGCTTCTTGCACTTTCGAATTCAATGCCTATTTTGTTCTCCACAGCAATAGATTCATCAAACAATTTCTCTAGAACAGGGGTGTTTTTTTGTCGTCTTTCAATACGTGCCGCTGTTTTTTTAGCCCTCCTTTCTACCTTTTCCCAGTTATCATTTTTCACATCATCAACATAAAATGAAATATTTTTACCTGTAAGAT
>CAZWLI010000102.1:0-2371 GCA_964634525.1 uncultured Candidatus Peribacteria bacterium
GGATCTGCTGGTGACCGCTGGCGCGGATCACCTGATCACGGCGGATCTTCACTCGGAGCAAATCCAAGGTTTCTTCGATATCCCCGTCGACAACATTGATCCCAGTAAGATTTTTCTTCAGTGGATGAAGAAGAATGCCGATCTCAAAAATTCCGTGATCGTATCCGTGGACGTCGGCGGCGCCAAACCCGCCAAGCGTTTTGCGGACATGCTCGGCCTTCCGATCGCGGTGATCAACAAGCAGCGAAAGGAGCACAATCAATCGGAGGTGACGCACATCGTGGGCGATGTGAAAGGCAAACGCTGCATCATCTACGACGACATCGTGGATACCGGCGGCTCCATGTGCAATGCTGCCGAAGCCTTGCTCAAGGCCGGTGCGCACAAGGACATGATCCTTGCCGTGACGCATCCGGTGCTCTCGGGAGAAGCGGTGAGCAAGTTGAATAAGGCGGGCTTCAAAAAAATTCTCGTCACGGACTCGATTCCGCTTCCGAATCCAGCGCCGAAAAATGTTCAGATCCTGAGCCTGGCACCGATGCTCGCGTCTATCATTCAGCATATTGAAGAGGGGAAATCCGTCTCTGAGCTCTACTTATGATCATCGTTCTCGCCACCGACCATGCCGGATTTCGCCACAAAGAAGCACTCAAGAAGCACCTAGTTCAGGCCGGCTATGAGGTGAAGGATTTCGGGACGAATTCTGAAGAGCCCTGTGATTATCCGGATTTTATCTTTCCGGCCGCCAAAGCCGTGTCCGAAGACCCCGACCATACGCGAGGCATTATCTTCGGTGGCTCAGGAGAAGGGGAGGCCATGGTCGCCAATCGGGTGAAGGGGGTTCGCGCCACCGCCTACTACGGTTCGCGCCTCGAGATTCTCGAGCTCTCCCGCGAGCACAACAATGCGAATGTCCTCTCGATCGGGGCAAGATTTGTGTCTGAAGATGAGGTTCTCGATGCGGTGGATCACTGGCTCAGTCTTCCTTTTTCAGCAGAGGAAAGGCATGTGAGGAGGATTTGGAAAATCGATAGCTGAAAGCTCATTTCATGAGCCCCAGCACGATCTCCAGCGCTTCATCCACCTGTGGCGTTGTTTTGTCGTCGAGGATCGGTTTGTCCGCGCCTTGGGGATTGTCCACCGGCTTCACGCCTGCCCCATTGATGCTGATCGGAATGCCTCCATTGGGTCGGCCGATCAGGTATTCGGAGGTCGTGAGCTTGAAGCCAGAGGTGTCTCCCGATACGGGATCACGGAGCGTAATAACATTTTGTACGGTTCCTTTTCCGTAGCTTGTCTCGCCGTAGATTTTGGCCAGACCATAGCTCTGGAGAATGCCGGCCAGGATTTCAGACGCTGATGCGGAGCCTTTGTTGATGAGCACGGCAATCGGAATATTCTTCACGATCGGATCTGTTGTGGATTTCAGCACGGTTTGTTTTTCATGATCTTTCAGGATCACCAGGGGATTGTCCTTCGCCACGAAATCGTTGGCGATCGTCACGACTTCATTGAGAAAACCTCCGGGATTGTTGCGAAGGTCAATGAGAATGCCCCGCGGATTTTTTTGCAGAAGCGACGTGAGTTCACTTTCCATTTCTTCGCTGGAGCTTGAGCTAAACTGGGTCATCTTGATGATTTCGATACCGTTTTTGTTGTTGGCGCTTATGGCGGGCACGGTGATTTTGTCGCGCTGGATTGCGACGTCAAATGTCACATTGGCTCGCTTAATGGTGATGGTCACGGAGCTGCCTTTTGGCCCGCGGATTTTTGTCACCACCTGCTCGAGGGTCATGCCCTTCACATCCTGTCCGTCGACCTTCAGGATCACATCCTCCGGCTGAAGTCCCGCCTTCTCCGCGGGGCTTCCGCTGATCGGCGAGACGAGGATCACCTGCTCCTCGCGCATCTCGATGTAGGCGCCAATGCCTTCAAGATTGCCGGAAAGACCGGAGGAGAAATTATTAAATTCTTCTGCGGTGAAATATTCCATGTACTTGTCCTTCTCCTTCATTGTCTTCACGACGGCCTTGAGGGCTTCTTCCATGGCTTTTTTTTGATCAAAATCAGCGCTGAAATAACTCTGATTTTTGATGATCTTCACCACTTCCTGAAAAACGCTTTCGAGAGGACCCGTCGGGGTGGTCACAGGCTCGAATCGCACCGTCACCTCTTGTTGTTTTCGATTCGCCACCTGGTAGAGGAAGCCAAGACCTTCCGCAATGCGAAGCGGGCGAGAGAACAGTTTTTTCTTGATCTCAAGAGCCTCTTTTGTTTTTCCTGGAGCGGTGATCAAACCTTGATCAAAAGCCAGAGAAAGAACTCTTTTTTCTTCTTCGGTGTTCCCGCTCAGGTGAACTTTCTTGAAGAG
>CAZWLI010000103.1:0-13397 GCA_964634525.1 uncultured Candidatus Peribacteria bacterium
TACCTACCTCGCACCCTACGTAAAAAAAATGAAAATCGAGCAAGGGAAAAATGACGTTTTTGAAGAAACCAAACAAAATATTCAGGCCTTTGTGTTCAATCTCAATGTCCCTTCTCGATGGGGCTCTCAATCACCATTAACCAATATCACGCTCGACTGGACCTGCCCGGACGATCTCAAAAATAAACCAGCCTGTGTTGGAGGCACTGAGCAGCCATTTACCTACGGAGATTGCCAAAAAGAAATGGATGAAATCAATAAAGCCTTTATCGAAGTCATGACCGAAGGTGATGCTCGGCAACGAGTGTTTACGTTTCCCATCCCCACCTACAACATCACGAAAGATTTTGATTGGAATCACTCCAATACCGCGCCTCTCTTTGAGATGACGGCCAAATACGGTATGCCCTATTTTCAAAATTTTCTCAATTCCTCCTTGAAGCCTCACATGGTCAGATCCATGTGCTGCCGCCTCCAGCTTGATCTCGGCGAGCTGCTCATGCGAGGCAACGGGCTTTTCGGATCAGCGGAAATGACGGGCTCAATTGGCGTGGTGACGATCAATGCAGCCAGAATTGGATATCTGAAAAAAGGTGATCGTACAGGCGTTCTCGAGCGCATCAAAGACCTGATGGACATCGCAAAAGGAGTTCTGGAAATGCGACGAGAGGTCGTCAATAAAAATTTTGAGAACGGCTTGCTACCCTATTCCAAACGCTACCTCGGCCACCTCAATAATCATTTTTCAACGATCGGTATCAACGGGCTCAACGAGTGCATTCGAAATTTTACAGGAGATCAGCACACCGTCGCCGATGCCTGGGGGCAGGAGTTCGCAGAGGAAATTCTGCTCATGATGCGCGAGGCGCTCAAACAGTACCAAGAAGAAACCGGCAACCTCTATAATTTGGAAGCGACACCCGCTGAAGGAACGACCTACCGCTTTGCCAAGGAAGACCAAAAACGCTTTCCGGATATTCTTCAGGCCGGCTCCAAAGAAGCTCCCTACTATACGAATTCATCCCAGCTTCCAGTGAATTATACGCAGGATGCCTTTGAAGCGCTCGAACTCCAAGACCGGCTGCAGACCAAATATACCGGTGGGACGGTCCTGCACCTCTACATGGGGGAACGCCTTTCAGATGCCGAGTCCTGCAAGAGGCTTGTCCATCGAGCGCTCAGCCATTTCAAGCTTCCCTACATTACCATCACGCCAACCTTCAGCATTTGTCCCCATCACGGTTACTTGAAAGGTGAACACACATTGTGTCCGAAATGCAAAGGTGAAGTTGCCTGCGAAGTCTGGACCCGTGTCATGGGCTACCATCGACCGATCTCGCAGTTCAATCCGGGAAAAAAGTCCGAGCATGAAGAGCGAATCCATTTCGACGAAAAACAATCATGCCAATCAAAATTTGCCTGACCTTCATGCTTTACCTTTTTACCCTTCCCAGCTGCAGCTCCTGCCACACGGCAAAAAAGCTGATTGAGGAAAAATCTCTCGCAACTGTTTTCATCGATGCATCGAAACCGGAAGGGGTGCATCTCGCGAGAAAATATCAGGTCATGCATGTTCCAACACTTCTCAAGACCGATGCTGATGAAAATCTTATCTTCTGCGCTTCAGGAATTGAAGAAATCACCGCTTACCTTGATACCCCATGCTCATTGCCGGCTTTCAAAAATTAACGCTTCTGGATTACCCCGGGAAAATAGCGGCCCTGATCTTCACCCAGGGCTGCAACTTCGCTTGTGGCTACTGCCACAATCCCGAAATGATTCCCTCGCTTCGAATCTTGCCCGAGCGACCCGAACTCGACCCGGAATGGATTCTTTCTTTTCTCGCAACACGAAAAGGTCTCCTTGATGGCGTCGTGGTGAGTGGTGGCGAACCAACGCTTCACCAGGACCTTCCTGATTTTCTGAAAAAAATTAAAAATTTGGGATTCCTCACCAAGCTCGACACCAATGGCTCTCATCCGGAAGTTTTGTCGAATCTGATCGACAAAAAGCTGGTCGATTATATCGCCATGGATATCAAAGCATCGCCAAAGAACTATGCGGATCTGGTAAAACATGATGATTTGGGCAGAATTTTGACATCAATTCGCGTGATTATGGATTCTTCGATCGACTCTGAATTCAGATCAACCATCTTTCCTTCGCTTCACAAGCCTCATGAAATCAAAGCCATGGGGACCATGATTCGAGGAGCCAAGCGTTGGTATCTGCAAAATTTTCGTCCTCTGAGAACTCTTGATCAGAAGTTTCAGCAACAGCGATCATTTGACCCAGAGGAGCTCAATACCTTTGCTCTCCTGGCCAAAGAGTACATTCAAAAAGTTGACATCCGAACTTAATCCTCACCCTTCCGCATTGGATTTCTCCTACCTCAATCCTTCGGCGCTCTATTTCGATAGCGCCTGCCAAACACTTCGCCCACAGCCCGTCATCGATGCGGAAGTGGACTATTATCATCACTTCAATTCCTGCGGCGGGCGTGTGAAATATGCCTGGGGACAAAAGACTGATCAGAAGGTTGAACAGGCCAGATCGGAACTTCTGAAACTCGTGGGAAAATCTGAAAAAGAATATACCGTTGCCTTTTGTCTCAATACCACGCAGGGAATTAATCTCGTGCTTCACCAAATTCCTCCAGGGGTATGGAAGCGTATCGTCACGTCGGAACGCGAACACAATTCTATTTTTCTGCCCACAATCAGCTACGCCAAAAAACATCATATCCCACGACTCGTTTTACCGCGATCAGACAATGAAGAATATTTCGGAGCACTGCTCTACGAAAAAAAAGATGTTGGAGAGGCTCTTGTTCTCGTTAATACCATGAGCAATATCGACGGCCAAGTGCTCTGCAATATGAAAAAACTGGGTCAGGATATTCGTGAGGCAGGGGGGCTTTTTCTCATTGACGCCTGCCAAACCTTCGCCCATAACCCAGAAATTCTGCGGGGAGTTGATTTCGATGCCATGTTTGGCAGCGGTCACAAAATGTATGGCCCCAGTGTTGGCTTCATCATCATCAGAAAGTTGCTTCTGAATTCACTCGAATACTTTTTCATTGGTGGATCCACCGTTCAGGACGTGCAACGGGACAACTATAACCTCGTCGAAACAGATCTGCATTCACGTCTGGAACCTGGACTCCAGAATTATGCTGGTATCATAGGGTTGGCAAAAGCCATTGAGTGGAGATCTCAATTTTCTTGTGAAGGCCAAGACGCCAAAGCCTACGAACAAGCACTGGCAAAGCACCTTCATAAACAACTCCAGGGCATAAAAAAAATCCATCTCACCTCGTCCTACCCTTCTCCGATTGTTTCTCTTTTTTGCGATGATATTGATTCCCACACCCTTGCGATTTTTCTTTCTGAGGCAGGTATCATGTGCCGCAGCGGTTATCACTGCTGCCATTACTTCCTGAAAAATTTGAAAAAATATCCCCCTTTACTTCGAATCTCACTAGGGCTCCACAATACGGAGCAGCAAATTGATACACTCATGGAAAAACTAAAAATCATTCTATGATCTGCATTCTCGCCTTTATTCTTCTGCTGATTTTTTTTCCAATTTTGGGATTTTTTCCGCAGTATCGAAGCCTCTACCGGAAGGCTTGGTCCTGCGTCTGGAAGAAGATGACGCTGCGCCCCTGCGATATGAACTTCGGAGAAGAAATCAAGAGTCGCCTTCTTTCGAAGCTTATTTTTCGATTTCCGACGCTTACGAAATTTCTCAAAAAAACGTTTTCCTTCTGGGCCTTTGCCTTTTTGATCTTCACGCTCTGGACAGTCTATGCATCATTCAGCGCAGGGCTCAATCTCCTGGTCTATGACACCTGCAATCCGGAAACGGCTGAAAGCTGCTCGCTTTCCGGAAGCGCCTGTGGAGTCAATTCCTATCAGCCCAAGGGAATTCTTGAGGAATGGATTATGGAACCAGTGACGCAGCTCACAAAAACCATTAGCCTGCTGCCAAACCGATTCAGAACCTGGAACGCAGAAGACTACCTCAGCAGCACGGCATCATTTTCAGCGCCTTTTAACGCCAAAAAACCTACCGCGCTTGAAATAATCGATCCGGGTTGTCGGTACTGCAGAGAGCTCTTTGGGAAAATCAAGGAAACGGCGTTCGAACAGCGATACAATCTGAGCTATCTTGTCTATCCGATTCCGAACAAAACTGATCCATCCGGCTACAAATTCCGAGCATCAAAGCGTATTGCCCAAGTTCTGGAAGCAGTAAAAAAAGTTCCGCCTTCAAATGTCACTGTACTGAGCGATAGCCAGGACATACCTGCCGATTGGCAATTCCTCGAAGCGGTGTTTGCGCATCAGGTGGAATTCAACCATGATCTTGAGGAAATTAACATTGCAAAAAAAATTAAAGAGCTTCTTTCAAAGATTGGATATTCTGAAAATCAGATTGCTCAAATACAAAATCTTTCAGATACTCTGGAAATTCAAAAGAATCTTGAAGATCAACGATTGATCGTGGAAGAAAAAATCTATACCATTCGAATTCCCACAATAATTTTTGGGAAAAAAAGATTTGACCGAGTTCCGAGTGAAGAGCAGTTGCGAGAATGATATACGCAAAAAAACCCAGTCCTGGCGTCAACCTACTCTCCCGAGAGGAAACCTCTCAGTACCATCGGCGAGAGGTGGCTTAACTTCTGAGTTCGGGATGGGATCAGGTGTGACCCACCCTCTGTAAACGCCAAGACTGGATTTTTTAAACGAGTGCCCAGCTGAGCTGAAAGCCGTGGCAGGGTTTAGACCCGTGCTACAGCCTCCAACTCAGATGGGCAACGCATAGTATAGACACAAATTGCACGTTAATCAACAATGATTGAATAGAAAAATGCTTTCGCATATTCGCCTTCCACTGAATAGGAAAACGCTCTCTTCGGCAGATAATTTCTAAAGAAATTTCTGCCTCAGAGTCCTTCGCTACGGAGCCCGCTTATGGCGGGCTTCCTTCACTTCGGACTGCGTTTTTCGCTACTTCCTGAATATACGAAATCAAGAAAATAAAAACGATCGCCTATTAGTATTGCTCGGCTGAACGCCTTACGGCGCGTACACCTGCAACCTATCAACCCAGTGTTCTCCTGGGAGGCTCTTGTCCAGCACCTCCTTGTTCTCCATGCAAGATCTCATTTTCCAAAGTTATGAGATTGTATGAAGCTCAAAAAGGTGCTGGACGGGGAATATTCATCTTAGAGATGGTTTCCCGCTTAGATGCTTTCAGCGGTTATCCAACCGAACGTGGCTACCCAGCTATGCCGTTGACACGACAACTGGCGAACCAGAGGTTCGTTCGTCTCGGTCCTCTCGTACTAGAGACAAAGCTCCTCAATATTCCTTCGACCACAGGGGGTATAGACCGAACTGTCTCACGCATGTTATGAAAACCCACAATTACTTGTGGAATAGACTATACCTTCACCTTCTCTTCCCAAAAGAGGAAGGGCTGACGTGTGATAGAGGTAAAATATCCTCTATCTCATCTTTCATCCTGCACATTCTGCAGGACTCCAGAATCAGTCGTTACGGGGTAAAGCTTATGATCCTGTAAGTACGTCTTCAATTGGGATGACGTGTTGATTCGCTTCTTTGAATAATTAAGTTCTCGGAAGCCATCAACCCAGCTAGCAGCCTGAACAATTCCTTCAACACTCAAATCTTGCCTGAGTAATTGATGAATTTTTATTCCAAGCTCTACATGACCCTTCTTGAGACGCACATAAGGCCTTAACAATTTCAAAATCTTTGCAACAATATCTAAACCAACAATGGTGTATTCGGACATTCCATCATTTCTATCTCGAACATATCCACACTCGAAAATAGTTCTTAACCATTCCAAGTGGGGTCTGTTTTTAGTCTTTTGAAAAAAAATGATGCTAGCCCGTATCTGATATCCAAATCGGTAATCCTTTCGTCTTACGATTTGAAACAGAATACATCCATCGCCGTCTAAAAATCCTGCGATATAAGATATTAATTTGGGAGAAATTGTTGTCATAAACTTTACTTCCCACGGTATTGACCTTTTTTATCAGTTCGTAGACTAAAAAAGGTTTTCACCGTTATGAGTCAGATTTATTGTACTTCATTTCTGAAGTAGAACGCAGTGTTACTTACGTTCTGAACCCAGCTCGCGTACCGCTTTAAATGGCGAACAGCCATACCCTTGGGAGCTGCTTCACCCCCAGGATGCGACGAGCCGACATCGAGGTGCCAAACGGTTCCGTCGATATGAGCTCTTGGGAACCATTAGCCTGTTATCCCCGGCGTAACTTTTATCCGTTGAGCGATAGCCCATCCACATGGAACTACCGGATCACTTTCGCCCACTTTCGTGCCTGATCGACTTGTAGGTCTCTCAGTCAGGCTGGCTTCTGCGAATACACTTTCAGCTCGATTTCCATCCGAGCTAAGCCAACCATAGTGCGCCTCCGTTACACTTTAGGAGGCGACCGCCCCAGTCAAACTACCCACCAAACGTTGTCCTTGAGCCGGATAACGGCATCAAGTTAGACACGAAGTATTCCAAGGGTGGTATCTCAAGGTTGCCTCCATCTCAGCCGAAGCCGAAACTTCAAAGGCTCCCACCTATCCTGCGCAAGGAATACCTCATGCCAACGTCAAGCTATAGTAAAGCTGCACGGGGTCTTTTCGCCCTACTGTGGTTATACGGCATTTTTACCGTATCTGCAATTTCACCAGATCAACTGTTGAGACAGTACTCAAGTCGTTATGCCATTCATGCGGGTCGGAACTTACCCGACAAGGTATTTCGCTACCTTAGGACCGTCCAAATTGTTACACATTCGATACCGAATGGATGGAATCATTTCTGTTCCATTCTCTGAATTTCTCCAGAGGTCGGACTATATCATCCCCATGGTGTTGGGGTCTGGCATGTAGTCTCTGAGGACCTTTTATGGATGGAAAATTTCTTCTATTTCCACCACGATTCATTCTATTTCTGATCGATAAGATATCTTGGAAACCTCTTTCAGAGAGGTGTTCCTGACTTGCAATAATTTTTGCAGCTCTCACAAAGAGTGAAAATTGCAGTTGCTTATTCTGAGACAAAAAAGGAAATGCTGTAAAGAATGGAATGACATTGCTAGAAATCGCATTAAAATTATTTACTTCGTAGTAATAGAAGTCATCAATTCTTCTGCGAAGTGTTCCACACTCCAGATGCTTCTTGAACTGAGAAAGAATGTAAGACTCCTTCTGAGAAACATTGAAGCAAAGTGAAATTTTCCACTTCATAACATAATCCTCTCTCTTTCTTACCGTAATCATAAAACTCCCTTCCCCATCTGCAAATCCAGACAAGTAGTGTCCAATATGAGATGGAATTTGAGAAATTTCCATAATATGAATTAAAAGTTTCCTGCTGATTGTCCCTATTCTTAGGATTTTCACTGCCTCCTAGAGAGGCGAGTACCTAAGATTTAACAGGATGTTCCAGCAAATAGTCAGATTTTTTAACGTAACTACGACTGTGGTCAATGTTCAGTTTTTCATAGTTACGGCCGCCGTTCACTAGGGCTTAGATTCGAAGCTTTCACTCCTCCTCGTGACCTTCTAGCACTGGGCAGGCATCGCCCCATATACATCGTCTTGCGACTTAGCATAGAGCTGTGTTTTTGGTAAACAGTCGCTTGAGTTCGTTTGCTGCGGCCCGCCAAAGGCGGGCAGTCCTTATCCCGAAGTTACGGACGTTTCTGTTGCCGAGTTCCTTAACAGTTGTTAATCCGATCACCTGAGTATACTCTACTCGCCCACCTGTGTCGGTTTGCGGTACGGAAACACTTATTTCTCGCAACGAGAGTTTTCTCGTCAGCCGAAAGGATGATCCTCGACTCCCTCTTGCGAGGCAGTCTTGAGGTCACGGATCGCGAAATCTCACGGATTTGCCAATGAGACCATAAGCTCACCGTTTCTACTGGAAGTCATTGCCCAGCGACCACCTTCCATCCGATTCTTCCCTTTGCTAGCGCCACATTCAGTCGCCCTTCCGTTCACCCCGCACCTTTTTGTGGTTGATCAATTTCGAATGCCTTGATAAAAGCACATCCGACCATCAACTCCAAAAAGGTGCGGGGATCTCAGAAAGACTTCCTCCTGTATTGCTTTGGCGAAATAAATGTTGTTCAGGAATATTAACCTGATGTCCATCGGCTACGCCTTTCGGCCTCGCCTTAGGCCCGACTAACCCTGAGTCGATTGACGTGGCTCAGGAAACCTTGGGCATTCGGTGGCAGAGATTTTCACTCTGCTTACGTTACTCATACCATCATTCTCACTCGCGATACCTCCACAGCACTTTACAGTACTGCTTCACAGGCCTACGCGACGCTCCTCTACCGCTCCGCACGAATAAATTCGTGGAAGCCCGTGTCTTCGGTTAGAGTCTTAAGCCCCGTTACATTTTCGGCGCAGCATTACTCGACCAGTGAGCTATTACGCACTCTTTAAAGGAATGGCTGCTTCTAAGCCAACCTCCTGGTTGTTAACGCGACGCTACATCCTTTTCCACTGAGACTCTATTGGGGACCTTAGACAACGATCTGGGCTGTTCCCCTTATGACCATGGCACTTAGCTGCCACAGACTGACTGCCGAAGAATTCGCCGTGGTATTGGAAGTTTGTAAAGGTTTGGTACGATTATTTCTCGCCCTAGCCTTAACAGAGCTCTACCCCCACGGGTTAACCTTCGACGCTAGCCCTAAAGCTATATCGAGGAGAACCAGCTATCTCCGGGTTCGATAGAAATTTCATCACTTACCACACCTCATCCGACAGTTTTGCAGCGCTGTACGGTTCGGACCTCCACATCGTTTTACCGATGCTTCATCCTGGACATGGTAAGCTCACCCGGTTTCGGGTCTAGTGCATGATACTTTATCCAGCACCTTTTTACATTTTACTTTTCATTATCCGATTTTTTAATTCTTGGAATCCTTTTCCATGATTTTTTAGCTTCTGTTCACGATCAAACGCATCATCTTGTGATCGAAAACATTCGCAATAAATCAGCATCCATGGAACATGGTTTTTTGTGGAAAAAATTCTTCCCTTGTTATGCTGCTCAAGTCTCTTTTTCATATCAGAGCTGCAACCGATATAAAATGATTTGTCTTTTAGACTTTGAATCAAATAAACAACATGGAACATAATCGGATAATAAAATGCAAAAAGGTGCTGGATGAACGGGCATTTCACCCTCGCTTTCACTACGGCTCCGGGTTAATCTCCCTTAGCCTTGCATCATACAGCTAACTCGATGGTTCGTTCTCCAAAAAGCACGCCGTCACCCGCCTTGCGGCAGGCTCCGACTCCTTGTATGCATATCATTTCAGGATCTATTTCATCCCCCTACCCGGGGTACTTTTCACCTTTCCCTCACGGTACTCGTTCACTATCGGTCACTTCACCTATTTAGGCTTGGAAGAAATGTGGTCCTCCCGGATTCGGGCCGGATTTCACGAGTCCGACCTTACTCAGGATACTCCTACGCCAGGTTCGTTTTCCCTTACGGGACTATTACCCTCTGTGGTGTCTCTTTCCAAAGACTTCAGATAACGTTCCTGGTCGAGTGTCGGAGTCCTACAACCCCGGTCCACCAAAGGCGGGCCGGTTTAGCCTGTTCCCATTTCGCTCGTCACTACTCAGGGAATCTTTATTAATTTCTTTACCTTTGGTACTAAGATATTTCAGTTCCCAAAGTGTCCTCTCTCCTCCCTATTGTATTCAGGAGGAAGTATCCGCAAAGCGGATGAGTTACCTCATTCGGAGATCTCCGGGTCACAGCCTGGTTAACGGCTCACCGAAGCTTATCGCAGTTTCCCACGTCCTTCATCGGAGTGAAGTGCCAAGGCATCCATGATATGCACTTTTTTATTTTATTTTCTTAGATAGGGAAACGTTTTCTTCAACAGAAATTTTTTTAGAAATTTCTGCCTCAGAATCCTCCGCTCCACATACCCGCAAAGCGGTTCTGTTTCGCTTCGGACTACGTTTCTCGCTACCCTCTATCTTTCGTATACTCAGTCATTGTTTCGACTCCGCTTTCGCGGAGTTTGGTGATTAACGTGCAATTAGTATCTCTACTAAAAATACCAATTGTTTTCAGCGCGTGTCACTTGCAGCAGACACGCACTGTGTTCAGATTCTTAGAGGCTCTCCAAGAATACTGAACGGCCGCTGTTTCAAGGTTCATCGCGAATCATCTTCCGCACCTTAGAGAAGGGATTTGCTCTCTTCAATGAAAATTTTTAAAAATTTTCATCTCAGAGTCTTTCGCTTCGGATCTTGCTTCGCAATTTCCTTCGCTTCAGAACGCAAATCTCGCATCTGCTTTTCAAAGGGTGCAGAGACAAAAGAAGCATCTGAAAAAGGATTCAACTCCTTTAATTCAGAGCAGAGGTAGTTTAGAGAAAGGGGAGAAAGATGTCAAAAGATTTTGAATCAAAATTCAAATCAACTCGATTTAATGTAGTGGGATGATTAGGTGAGTTGACATTTCGAAAAGGAATAGAGTATTATTATCGCTAAAAATACATTTATGATGGGTATCTCGGGAAGAGATGACGTAGAGTACGCCAAGGGATGGGAAACAACATGTGCTTCGCTTGATAAGCTGGGAGCCTACAGACTCCTTTGCGATATGACTTGGTCTTACAAGTGGTCAGTTGCATGTTGATTTCTGTAGTGGAATGGGGATACTTCTCGGATATCTTGGCAAACGAACGCCTGATTCACACCTCATTGGGGTCGAGTCCAATGGCCATATCATGCAGCGAGCGGAACGACTGCTTCAGGAACTCTTCCAGAAAGAAGTGCGACGACATATTCCTGAGCGAAAAGAGGTGAAAACGATGACTGGAAGAGAAATTAGAGAGCGCCATACGGGGTTACAAAAAATCGATCTTTCTCAACCAAATCCCATTCTGCTCATTGAGGGAGATGTTCGCGAACCAACCATCTTAAACATTCTCCTTGGAGGAAATAAAGCTGATAGCGCCTCACTTTCCTTCTCTGGAGGTGGAGCTGTACGCATCGTTACACCCGGAGTTGGCGATCTGAAACTGCTGTAGAATACTCAAACTCGTATTGCTCAGGCAGAAACGCGGATAGGAGTCTTTGCAGAAGCAACAAAACATGTAAAAACCGGAGGAAAGTTTTTCATGGCTGACAGGGTCATCATGGAAGGAAAAGATGAAGCGACAAAAATACGAGACAGTCGAGAAGAATTGATATCAAAACTGCGTGGCCTCAGTCTCGGAGAGCACTGGGAGGTTGGGAGAGCGGAAGTTAAGATCGACGTTCATCTCGATGGATCTCCTGGCATTAAGCATTTTTCGGTTGTTTCTGAACAAGAAGGAGGTTTGGAAAAACTTGCCAGAGACCAAAAAATAGATATTACTTTTGAAGAACTGATAAGAACTGACAAGCCCTTTGAAAAGACACATGAAGACTTGATTCAAGCAATTATTCAAGCTACAGTTGTTCTGATTCTGAGAGGTCAATCAATAAATTTTTAATCCTTCCCCCAATTCTCCGGGCGAAGCTTCCTGACCTCCGCTCCGGCCTGCCACATCTCGCTTTCTCGAATCTCCTTCAGCTCCTTGTCCAATTTCTCGCGATAATCCGGCTGACTATTTTTGTCGAGCACAATTTTTGTTTCTTCACCGCTCACGACTCGATCGTAGAGATTTTCAAAGACGGGGACGACAGCATCTCGGAATTTATTCTTCCAGTCGAGCGCCCCTCGTTGTGCGGTCGTGGACGTGTTCGCAAACATCCAATCCATGCCATGCCGACCGACCAGCGGATAGAGACTTTGGGTCGCCTCTTCCACCGTCTCGTTGAAGGCTTCACTTGGGGAGTGACCGTGGCTGCGAAGACAATTGTACTGAGCTTCCATGAGTCCCGCGATTGCTCCCATGAGCACACCTCGCTCGCCCGTCAGGTCACTGTAGACTTCATTTTGGAAAGTGGTCGGGAAAAGAAATCCTGACCCAATCGCAATACCAAGAGCAAGCGTTCGCTCCTGAGCTTTTCCCGTAAAATCCTGAAAAACAGCAAAGCTCGCGTTGATACCACTGCCGTTCAGATAATTTTCACGGACCGTTCTCCCAGACCCCTTCGGGGCAACCAGAATCACATCAATATCTGGCGGCGGAATAACGGCCGTCAAGTCCTTGTAGGTGATCGAGAATCCATGGGAAAAATATAAGGTCTTACGTTTCGTAAGGTGAGGCTTCAGCGTGGACCAAAATTCTTTTTGCGCCGCATCGGAGAGAAGATACTGAAGGATCGTTCCGCGCTTCGCCGCTTCTTCCAGAGGAAAAAGAGTTTTGCCCGTCACCCAGCCATCGTTGAGCGCCTTCTCCCAGCTCTTGGTGCCCTCCCTCTGTCCGATAATCACGTTGATCCCGTTGTCACGCATGTTGAGGGCTTGTCCGGGACCCTGGACACCATAACCCAGGACCGCCACGACATCTTCCTTGAGAACGTCGCGAGCTTTGGAAAGAGGAAATTCATCACGGGTGACAACGCGCTCGGCTACGCCGCCGAAGTTGAGAGTGGCCATGGGAATAAGGTTTAGGGTTCAGGGTAAAAACAAAACGCACAGTCAAGAAGTCTACCGCAAAAGCAAGGGTAAGAAAGTGGGTCAGGGGCGATTCTGTTGTCGAAGGAGTTCGACAAAACAACTCTTCTATTTTTCCTTGATCACTCATGAGATATCATCTATGATATATCTGTAGCTATCATATTTATGCCTTCTACAACCCTCCAGAACGGAAAGAAAACCAGCATTCTTCTTCGAGTTCCAGTTAGTTTCAAAAAGAATCTTCAAAGCATTGCAAAGAAAGGGAAAATATCAAAGTACATTATAGATGTCGTCGGAAACAGCATGAAAAAGGAACGCTTGAGATTATGGTTTGAAGAATACCTGAAAAGCGACAGAGTTTTGCGCGTCAAGAAAGTATCGAGAAATTGGCCAACCGATCGATTGTATAATCCTAAAAAGAAATGAGATACCTGCTCGATACGAATATCCTTATTTACTCGATACAAAAAAATGTTAGGGCTGTAGATTTGGTGACTGACTTAGATTCCGTCATTTCTGTGATCACACGCATGGAAATGCAGATCGGGTCGCATCATGGTGATGAAGTTGAAGTAGAGAACATTCTTGCCCATATGCCTACTTTTCCGATTACTGATGAAATAGCTGATGAGGCAGCACAACTGATTACTCTAATTCCAAGTCTCAAAAAAAAATACCCGGATGCTCTCATTGCAGCGACTTGTCTTCAACATCGTTTGCAGCTTGTAACCGCAAAT
>CAZWLI010000104.1:0-3810 GCA_964634525.1 uncultured Candidatus Peribacteria bacterium
AAGACCGTATCGCCGACCTTGACCGTGCCTTCATAGACTCTCGCGATGGCCATACGGCCGAGATAGTTGTCGTAGGCCAGGTTGAACGGCTGGGCACGGAACGGAGCATCGGGATACAGCGAAGCTGGTTGGACTAATTCAAGAATGGTGTCGAGCAGGGGACTTAAGTCTTTGGACTCGTCCTGGAGATTTTTCTTCGCAATACCCTGACGACCGATGGCGTAGATCGTGATGAAGTCGAGCTGAGCGTCATTGGCGCCAAGCTCAAAGAAAAGCTCGAGCACTTCTTCCTCGGTGCGAGCCGGATCGGCGGCGGGTTTGTCGATTTTATTAATGACCACCATGGGCTTGAGGCCAAGCTCGAGAGACTTCTTCAGCACAAATCTGGTCTGTGGCATGGGGCCTTCTTGGGCGTCCACCACCAGGATCACCGAATCAATGGACCGCAGTACGCGTTCCACTTCCGAGCCAAAGTCCGCGTGTCCGGGGGTGTCGACAATATTGATCTTCGTATCGCGATACATGAAGGACGTATTCTTGGCATAGATGGTAATGCCGCGTTCGAGCTCGATCGCATTGCTGTCCATACTTTCACCCTCTTCAAACATGCCGGTCTGGCGCAGGATTGAGTCCGTGAGCGTGGTCTTGCCGTGGTCGACGTGGGCGATGATAGCGATATTCCTTATTTCCATGATGGCTCGTTAGCTTCTTAATTTCTATCTCATTGAGCATTTCCTAACAAGCTAACCAGCTAACAAGCTAACCAGCTTATTCGGCGCCTCATTGTAATTAACTTTTTTGCATTGAACAAGGCCAATAGTGTACGATGCTCTTATCTTTCCCTTTTTCTTTTCCTATGTCTGAAACTCATTCCCGTTCCGTAGTTGCCGCTATTCTTGTAGGTTCTCTGCTCATCAGTGGCGCCCTTGTTTTTGTTGGTGTGGAATACAAGAATGGCGCGACGGACCCGCAAACTTTGGAAATGATGAATAAATTTCTTCTGAACCAGGTGAATGGCAATCCAGGTGACAATCGACCCACCGCTCCTGAACAGGCTGCTGTCGACGCACCGGTGAAGCCGGTTGACGTGAAAAAAGACCATATTCGCGGCAACAAAAATGCGGAAATTTCAGTCATCGAATACTCGGATTTCGAGTGTCCTTTTTGTAAACGCGCTCATGCGACGCTTACGCAGCTGGTCGATGACAGCGGTGGCAAGGTGAATTGGATTTATCGAAATTATCCGTTAGGTTTCCATGAGCCTGCCGCAAGCAAAGAAGCCAATGCCGCCGAGTGCGCCGCAGAAGTGGGTGGCAATGACGGCTACTGGGAATACGTCGATCTGCTCTTCGCCAAGACTCAGGGTAATGGCCTTGGGGTGAGCTCTCCTGATGACATCTTTACTCTGGCAGCTCAGGTCAATCTCAGCCAAAGTCGATTCAAAAATTGTGTCGACAGCGCCGTCTTCGCCAAGAAGATTCAGCAGGAGGAAGCGGAAGGCGCTGCTGCCGGGGTGGATGGCACCCCCGGAAATTTCGTCGTGAACAACAAGACACACAAGTCTATCAAGGTTTCCGGAGCTCAGCCACTCGCGAACTTCCAGCGTGCGATCGATCAGGTCAAGTAATTTATTATCTCATCTCCCTTCTATGAAGCGATACCTCCCTTGGCTCCCGATCCTCGGCCTTGTCTTCGTCTTCGTGTGGTTTGGCATCGACAAATTCTTGAGTCCTCAGTCGTGGATTTTTTGGCAACCCAAATGGATGGATGGATTTCTCGGCCAAAGCAAAGAGATTTGGAATCACCTTTTGGGCATTGCCGAGATCATCATGGCGATCCTTCTTCTGATCCCAAAAACCCGTTGGCTTGGAGGTCTTGCCATCACGCTCTACATGCTCCCGATCATCCAGATCGGCTGGCCTGGCGACGTTGCCGTCCGCGACATTGGATTGGTCACCGTCTCACTGTATTACGGTCTCCAGCGTTTCATTCGGTGACCGTCAGTTTACCCGTCATAAATCCGGCGTGGGGATCACAGACATAATCAAAGCTTCCGACTTTGTTGGCTGTGTACGAATATTTTTCTCCCTGTCCGAGGAGAGGTCCCACGGGTCCGCCATCCTGAAGGCTGTGCGCATTGTGTCGGGCAGAATCCTGATTGACCCAGGTCACCACGGTTCCTTTTTTCACGGTCAAGTTCACCGGTGAGAAGGCGAAATTTTGGATCGTTACGGTTTCTTCTTTTTTCATTTCCGGCTTCGCCTCAGGAACTTTTACTTCTGGAGCTTTCACTTCAGGCGCTTTCGTTTCGGGTCCTTTTGGCGCTGACCTTTCCTCTTTTTTCGGTTCCAGCTTTTTTATTTCCTTTTTTTTAGCTTGCTTCTTCACGGGCACAACGACTTTCTTGGCAACCTTTGTCGCCGCCTGAGCAATGGGGGCGAAGTTCGTGAGAGAAAACACGCCGATGAAGAGAGCGATAAGAAGTTTTTTGAACATAGAGATGAAGAAAAATAAGGTGGTTTCACGTTAAACCAAATGTCCCGATCTTTCAATCTTATTCCATCCGTGCTTTCTCCCCCTCAATGCTGCCATCAGGGATATGAAGGTGATGACATACATGAGCTGACAGGTGTCTCTTCTTCTTTTCTTCCAAGGTGTAAGCAACTCAGCCGAGCATGATATCAAAGCGGCTACGCAAGGAGTGAGGTCAGAATATCCATTCCTTGGTCCAGGATCTCTCGAGAGACGGTGAGCGGCGGCATAATCTGGATATGTTTGTCCAGGTCGCAGACGAGGTGAAGGCCTTTTTGGTAGGCTTTGTCGACGAGCTCCGACACTTTTGTATTCTTGAATCGAATGGCAATCTCCATGCCTTTACCATGAATGCTCTCAACATTTGGATTTTGTCCACAGGATTTCTGTAAAGTCTCTCTCAGATACTTTCCATCCTGTTCAGCTTTTTCCCAAAGCCTCTCTCGCTGGTGAATTTCCAGAACTTTCTTCGCGGCAGCGCAGGCAATCGGCGTCCAGCCAAAGGTCGACGTGATATTCGAGGTTTCATAGGTTTTATTTGCAATCTCTTCTGTGGTGACCATAGCGCCAATGGCTGCAACGCCGTTGACCATGCCTTTGGCGAAAGTTGCCATATCCGGTACGACATTTTCGCACTGCATGCCAAACAATTTTCCGCATCTGGAAAATCCAGTTCCCACCTCGTCCAGAATCAGCAGAGTTCCATATTTTTTCGTGAGCTTTCGGACCAAGGTCAGGTATCCATCCGGCATCAGGAAGCAATTGCCCTGACCGGTGATGATGCCGGCCTCCGTTACCATGGCGGCAATGTCTTCTTTTGCGAGAACTTTTTCCAATTCTTTCCCCCAGTTCTCGAGATCGATGGGGTAGGGCATTTGGACGAAGTTTTCTTCAAAGGAACCAATTGCCTTCATCGCTGCTTCCGGGTAGCCAATGGACATCGTCATCACGGATTGACCATGATAGGTGTCTCTCAGTCCAAGGATTTTTTTTCGTTTGGTATACCCACGTGCTGTTTTGATGGCTTCTTCATTGGCTTCCGTTCCACCGGTCGCGCGGCCAACGACGCAGAGTTCTTTCGGAAGGGCACTGGTCAAGGCACTGGCATATTCAATTTGAATTGGATCTGCTGCCCACATGGGAGCATAGGTATTTTTCTTTGCCTGCTCACAAACTGCTTCCGTCAGCTCCGGATGATTCCATCCCAGGTTCGTCACATTCCATCCTGAAGTGAAATCAATCAGCTTTTTGCCATTTTGATCCCACAGGAAAGACCTT
>CAZWLI010000105.1:0-15105 GCA_964634525.1 uncultured Candidatus Peribacteria bacterium
ATATCACTGCATTGAATAATTCCCTGATCTCAGAGAATTGACTTTCAAAGCCCTCCCCTAGAAAAGGAGGGCTTTTGGTATACTCAGTTCTGATGAAAAAGCTTTTTCTTGTCTTCGTCTACGCACTCTTCCTGCATGCTCCCGCTCATGCCCAGGAAGTGGAGCTCGATCCTCGCTTCGAAGATCTGCTCGAGAGTTTTTTTCAGCATGTTTCGGAGAAAGATTACCCCTCAGCCTATGCACTCATGAGTGAGACCTATCGAGCATCTGAAAATCTCAAAAATTTTAAAAACGTCCTCAAGGGTATTGAGATCGAACGCTGCAGAGAAAAAACATGGACGAAAACCAAAGCGGACATGTATGGCATGTTGACCGACATCAGCGGAGATTTCACGTGTCCGAATGGCACCATTCATCACCTCACGTTTCAGATGTTCAAAGGTGACCACCAAATCTCTATTCGCGATATTTCTCAAGTGATTGCCCTCACAGATCTGCAGAAGAAAATCCCGAAAGCATCAAGGGCGAAAGCCATGGCCTTGAAAGACCTCAAGAAAATACTTCCCTGGCTGCAGAAGGGGAATGCTCATTCACTGTACTCATATCTTTCAGATCAGGCACAAGGAGAGCACTTTGAGAGCGATGTTCAGGCATTGACTGTGGAGCTGAAAGCCCAGCATCTGGATTTGGGGTCGCCAAAAAACCTCGTCATCGACAAAGGATTTCCAAAGCTTGACGACGATGGAGTGTTGGAGATTCAAGGCGGGTACATAAACGGTTCTTCGGTGATTGGATTTTCACTGGGCTATCACTATCAATTCCCCAGCGAATGGCACCTCGGAGGTTTTTCTTTTTCCGCTAGAAAATAATTTTGAGCGTGCTAAGGTTGTCATGCTTTTTTATAATACTTTTATCTCTTGTCCATGAAGCGATTATTCCCTTTGTTCTTGGCGCTTTCCCTGTTCTTTTCTCCATCTCTTCCTGCGTATGCCAAGAAGGCGGTCGTGCAACAATCTCCGAAGCGTGTTTATATCGGTATCTTCAAAGGCTACGAGCAGGTGATTGGTGATTTTTTGAAGGCGGCCAAGAAGGACTCTCCGGAAAAGGCCTACGCTCTCACCGGAAAGGCATTTCAGGACGCCACTCCGTTTGAGGAGTTTGTTCGCTTGCTTTCCACGGTGAGGCTTCAGGATACGGTGGGTAAAAAATGGTTTGAGAAAAAGGGTGAAAAAAAATCCGTTGCCATTACGGGGGAGTTTAGCTACAGCGATGGGAGCAAGGCAGACATTGTTTTTACGCTGAGCCCCAAGGCAAATGGTTTTCAGGTTGACGGCATGAGAGCTCTTCTGACCATGGATATGGTGAAAAAAAGCTTTCCGGCAGCAGATCAGCTCAAGCCCTTTATTGCCCAACAAATCGAGTCTTTTCGAAGCGGTATTGTCGACGATGCTTCTGCAGAAGCATTTTTTGCGACCCTGAGCCAGACGGCTCAGAAGACGGTCAAGCTCGATCAGTTCAAGAAAGCGATGAACGACTTCAAAGCTCAAAATCGAGACACGACCCTTCCAAGTGCGGATGCCCTTGCGATTGATGAGGAATTTCCTCAAGCGGTTGGCACTCAATTGGCAGTGCAGGGTCATTACCAAAATGAGAAATTTTTTGTGACCTATCGTTTCCTCTACGATTTTGAGGCTTATCAGTGGAAGGTGAATTCTTTTTCTGTGCAGGCTCGTGCTCTCGCTGAAGTTCAAAAAGAGCAGGCGGAGAAAGAAGCAGCGAGGAAAGCAGCTCTGGAGAAGAGAGCGGCGAAGAGGAAGAAGGTCCAGAATTAGCTTGTTAGCTTGTTAGCTGGTTAGCTTTTTAGCTTGTTAGGGTTAATAATCCCGAGCATTTCCTCGATCGTTTTGAGAATCTTTTTTGTTGCCTCACCCCCCAGCCCCCTTGAAAGGGGGAGTACGGTCCCCACTTGTAATGTGGTTTGGGATTGCCTCATTTCATCCTCAATCGCCTTCCACAGCTGCTCTGCACTTGGCTTTTCAAGCATTCTCCATCTCGGCATTTTTTTCAGCATTTCCTCAATGGGGACTTCGCTCTCCTCGGCAGAAATTTTTTCAGAAATTTCAGCCTCGGAGTGCTTCATTTCGCATCCCGCCTTCGGCGGGCTAGCTTCATTTCGCACCGCTTGTCTCGCCACTTCCTCAACCGCATTTTTCCTCTGATGATCTCCTGCCGCAGCGGGCAATGGCAGGGGAATCAGGATGGCCTTTTTCCCGAGTGCTGCAATTTCGGCGAGACTGTTGCCTCCGGCGCGGGAGACGATGAGGTCAGCGCAGGTCAGAAAATCGGCATAGTCGGTGGTGAGGTAGGGAAAAGGACGGTAAGAGGAAGGCTCGTGAGGCCAGGTAAGCTCGTGAAGCTCGTGAGGAGGAAGGCTCGTGAGGGAAAATGGTTTTTTCCTACCGAGCTTAACGAGCCTAACGTTCTTAACGAGCCTTCCTGTTATGTGCACCACCTGCCACTCCTTCACCAGCTGTGGGAGGAGCTGTCGAACCAATTCATTAATCTCCTCCGCGCCTTGACTTCCTCCCATGAAAAGAATGGTTTTTTTCTGAGCGTCAAATCCGAGCTTCTTGAGTCCAGCTTCACGCGAGCCTTCGAAGAGCTTTGGCGAGACGGGATTTCCCGTCACCACGGCCTTGTTCGCATCGAAGTAAGGTTTCGCACTCTCGTATCCAAGGCAGACCTTTTTCGCCATTTTTCCAATGAGCCGATTTGAAAGGCCAGGATAGCTGTCGGTTTCGTGGGTGACGATCGGAATGCCCCGCAGCCAAGCGGCAATGCAGACGGGGAGGGCGACGTAGCCGCCGGAGGAGAAAACAACACATTGCTGGCTCCAAGCTCTGGCTTGGAGCCCTTTTGTTGCTCGACACTTTGGTTCCAAGCTGGAGCTTGGAACCAGCACAGATTGCTTCCCCTTCGACAAGCTCAGGGTCGCAATGACATGCCACGCCTGCCAAATCCCGGCAAGGAATCTGAAGAAATCCGGAATGGTTTGCAGCGAGAAATATCGGCGCAGTTTTCCGGTGGCGATGGGGTGAAAGGTGGCGAGGGGGGAGGTCACAAGCTCAGCCTCTTTTCCCTTTGAGCTGCCAATGTAGTGCATTTCCAGATCCGGATGAGCCTTTCGCAACGCCTCCATCACGATCAGATTTTTCGTGACGTGGCCCGTGGTGCCACCGCCGGTGAAAACGATTGATTTTTTATTCATGATATGAAACAATAATAGTGGATGGTAAGTCCTGATGCCGTGTGTACTGTGATCACGTACACACATCCAGCAGCTGGAGTCAACCCCGATACATGGTACCGGGGTTTTCTTTATGGTACTTTGATCATGCTCTTGGGCCCAGCGCTGTTGGACAGCACTAGGGCTTACCATCTTGGCCATGGGGTTCGACTCCCCCTGGGTCCACCAGCTTTTACGAGGAAATAAGAAGCCAATCCCTCAGCATTTTTATCGCCTTCCCCCTATGGCTCAGGGTATTTTTCTGCTCCTCCGTCATGGCACTGTAGACAAGCGTTTCGCCCAAGGGCTTGAAGACCGCAGAGAGGGGAATCCCGGGCAATACAGGCCCTTTCACCGTTTCTGTGATCATCCCAACGCACTGTCCTTCGAAATGATGAGGGCCTTTTTCGTCCAGGTACACCGCATGGCACACAAATCGAGCAGAACGATTGCTCTCCTTTGCCATCCTTTTCATAAAGAAGTCCAGCCATTCTTGATCGCTAGCCTTCGGCCCAGCGCCCCAACGCCTGGTGTGCATGCCCAGCTCTCCTTTCAGGGCGCTGACTTCCATGCCGGAATCCTCCGCAATCGTGGGAAGACCTGTTTTCTCGAAGTAGGCCTTGGCCTTGATCAGGGCATTTTCGCTATAATCCTTGCCATTTTCGGCGATGTTGAGTGCGAGACCAAGATCCGCTGGTATCACGATCTCGATGCCGGCAAGCGGGAGGAGGGCTGAGAGAATTTCTTTTCGTTTTCCGGCATTTGATGTTGCAATCAGGATTTTTTTCATATACAGTTCTTAAAACACATGGCACTAAGCCATCGGATTATATCCTAAAGCTCCTTCCTCCAGAAGGGATTGCGCTCCCCATGAATCTCCCCCTTTCCCTCACCTTCGACGACGTTCTCCTACTGCCGCAGTATTCGGAGATTTTGCCAAAAGATTCTGATGTTTCCACGAGATTGACGAAAAATCTGCGTATCAATATGCCGATTATTTCGGCGGCCATGGACACCGTGACGGAGTACCAGATGGCCATTACGCTGGCCCTAGAGGGAGGTATTGGCATTATTCACAAAAATCTCGAGCCCCAGGAGCAGGCCAATCAGGTTGAAAAGGTCAAACGCTACGAGAATGGCTTTATCCGAAATCCCCTGGTGGTCAAGCCAGAGGATCCGATTCGAAGGGTCATGGAGATTCGATCCCAATTCGGCTACAAGGCCGTTCCGGTCACCAAGGATGGCTCTTCAGACGGCGAACTCGTGGGGATCATTACGAAGAATGACTACATGAAAAAGCATGCGGATACGAAGGTCAAGGAGCGCATGACGCCCTACGAAAAAATTATGTTGGCCGAGAAGGGTATTTCCCTGGAGGAAGCCTATCGTCTCCTCGAAGAAAGTAAATTTTCCAAGCTGCTGATTGTCGACAGCAAAAAAAATCGAAAACTCTTTGCCTTGCTCACCCGAGCAGATCTGGAGAAATCAGAGCAATATCCCAATGCCGCCAAGGATAGCAACCAAAGCCTTCTTTGCGGTGCTGCCGTTGGCCCGGCTGCCAATATGGAAGAGCGCGTCGCATTGCTCTGCAAGGCTGGCGTTGACGTGCTGGTCGTCGATACGGCTCATGGCCACAGCAAGGGAGTGATTGATACCGTGAAATATATCAAGAAGCACTATCCGGAGAGGGAAGTCATGGCCGGCAATGTTGGCACGGCTGAAGCGACCAGGGCTCTTATCCGGGCCGGCGCCGACAGCGTGAAGGTCGGCCTTGGTCCCGGCTCCATCTGCACCACACGCATTATCACGGGCATTGGGGTTCCGCAGCTTTCAGCCATTTTTGACTGCGTGAAAGCAGCTCAAAAGAAAGTTCCCATTATCAGCGATGGCGGGATCCGCTATTCTGGAGACTTTGCGAAAGCCATTGCCGCCGGAGCCTCGGCCGTGATGATCGGAAGTCTCTTGGCCGGCACCGAAGAAGCTCCCGGAGAGATCGTGTACCGCGATGGCAAGACCTTCAAAGTCTACCGTGGCATGGGATCGCTGGGCGCCATGAAGGCGGGTGGTCGAGAGCGCTATGGCCAAGGCCAAATCCGCGAAGAAGCGAAATTCGTTCCCGAAGGCATCGAAGGTTTGGTCCTTTACAAAGGTCCGGTGGCCCGAGAGATCTATCAGTTGATCGGCGGTCTTCGCTCCTCCATGGGCTACCAAGGTGCCGCCACCATCGAAGAACTCCAGAAGAAAGCCAAATTTATTCGCGCCTCCAAGGCTTCTCTTCGCGAGTCCCACCCGCATGATGTGCTGATGGCGAGGGAAGCGCCGAATTACAGGACGTGAGGATAAAGAATTCCGGGTTTTTCTACGATGTCTCGGCTGATCACGAAGGCTTTTTGGAGCTCGAGTGTTTTTGCCAATTTTTTGATCTCTTTCACATCAGATTCGGTGCCTCGAAGTTTGACCTCAAAAGCTATTTTTTTATCCAGAATGGCATCGATTTCAGCAGTATTTCGTTTATTAAAGAAGCTTAATTCCCCGTATGAAGAGAGTTGGTTGATGACAGCATTTTCAAAAAGTTGACCATCGTTGACTGGGCCAATAGTGGTCAGAAGTCCGGTATCGGTAAAATAAACCTTTTTCCCTCCTGCGACAGATCGGTCGATACTCTTTGAGTATTTTGGAAGTAACCTGAGGAAAAAAGTGCTCTGAAGAAATTCCAGATACGAATACACCTTTCCGCGATCGATGGCCAGCTCACTCGAGAGTTTTGAGATATCGAGCATAGACCCAACGCGAGGCACTAAAAGGAGGATGAGGTCTCGTAGATCTTTGATGTCTTTGTAGTCTGAAAGTAATTTGAGATCTTTTTCAAAAAATGAACTCAGGATGTTTTTCAGAATTTGCCGTTTTATTTCCTGACCGGGAGTTATGACAACCTCTGGGAACCCCCCAAAGTGGAGATATTCATCATAATCTTGCGTGAGAGGGATGGCATCAATCGCTTTTGGCCCCTTTAGTTTTTTTTCAAGATTTTCATTTTCAACGTCTGAAAATGGTATTTTGTCTCTGAAATAGAGAAATTCTTTAAACTGCAGCGGTGGAAGCTCATAGAGAAATTTTCTTCCCGTGAGGGATTCAGGAAAAAGATTTTTGAGATAAAAGCTCGACGATCCCGTGACAATGAATTTCACTTGATAGTGATCCATCAAAACCTTCATGATCTTAGTCACTTCTGGGAAATTTTGAATTTCATCGAGGAAAACAAAAAGTCTTTCCTTTTTGCCGCCAGAAAGGCTTTCAAGCCGTGCGTAAATGGTCCTGTAGTCGATCTCCTCAAACACTTTCTGATCAAATGGATTATCAAAGTCAAACCAAAGCTTCGGTACACCTACGAGCTCATCATAGATTTGCTTCATCAGTGTCGTTTTCCCCACTTGTCGCATGCCAGTAACGATCAAAGCATTTTTGTGGGTCAGCTTTGTCCAAAGCTCGGTATAGAGAAGTCTTTTTTTCATGTTTCTATTTTACTACAAAAATGCGCATTTTTGTAGTAAATTGTCAACATGATTATGATCGTTCAAAACTCCTGAAGAGCACTTCTTTGTGCCTCCAGGCCTTCAGCACGATTTCCATCGTTCCTCTTGCGGCCTCTTTTTCGTCCAATTCACCAATAATTTTGGCCAGAAGACGAGTGGCGGTGGCCTTCAGTTTCTCTGATTTTCCCTGTGCTACAATCATCGTAGGTTTTCTTTTCTATGGCTGATCAATCGCTCGCTGCTCTTCGCCAATTAATCCTCGCCACCGATGTCCTTAATGCTGCGGAGAAGCAGTACTGGATGGACCTCTTGCCGACCATGAATGATGCCCAGAAAGCTCAACTCGAGACCATTCTCACGACTCAGCAGAAGAATATGGAGGAGATTAACAAAAAGTATGACGACAAGCTCGAAAAGGTTGCGGAAAAATACCTCAACACCTGGGACAGCGAAAAAGCCAAAAACGCGAGACTCAAACGCCGAAAGGAAGAGAAGGTGGATGAAAGGGAATCCTCAGTAAAAGCGGAGGAGGCTCTCAAGGATTGGTGACTACTTCAGCCCCATAATCTCATATTTTGCGCTGCCGGACGGCGAAACCACCTGCACCTTGTCGCCAACCATTTTTTCCATGATCGCGGCGCCGATGGGAGAATCATTGGAGATTTTATTCTCAAAAGGATCGGCTTCTGTCGTCCCCACGATAAGAAACTTTTCGTCATCTTTGGCGCCACTCTTTCGCACGCGCACAACGGAACCAATCTGGACGCTCTGCGTATGGTGCCCCTTGATGATTCTGGCGTTTTTGATCTTGCTCTCCAGCTCCAGGACGCGACCTTCGATGAAGGCTTGTTCGTTTTTCGCTTCCTCATACTCGGAATTTTCCGAAAGATCGCCATAGGAAATGGCTTCCTTCAGACGTCCCGCCACTTCTTTTCTCCGAACATTTTTCAGAAGTTCCAATTCCTGCTGCAGCTTCTTCAGACCTTCTCGCGTCACGAGCACGCTTTCGTCTCCACCGCTCCCCGCTATGGGGCCGGAAGCTCCTCCTCGGAAATCTTCATCAGCGAATTCCTGCTCTTCATCGATTATGGGATCGTCTTTCTTGGACATGGGGGGATGGGTTAGAGTTTCTACTCCATGATCTTGATCACGGTACTATGATCCTTCAGCTTCTGCAAGACCTTTGCCTCGATTTGGCGAATACGCTCACGGGTGACGTTGAATTCCTTGCCGACTTCTTCCAGGGTGTGGGTTTTGCCATCCATGAGGCCGAAGCGCATCTTGATGATCTTCTGTTCTCGTTCGGTCAGGTACTGGAGCATGTCATGGATGTTTTCCTTCAGAATCTGACGGTTCGTACTTTCAGCAGGCGAGAGCGCTTCAATGTCTTCGATAAAGTCCCCAAGACGGGAATCCTCTTCTGTCCCAACGGGGGATTCCAGGGAGATGATATCCTGAGAGATCTTTTGAATGTGCCGAACTTTGCGGACGTCCATGTCCATTTCCACCGCGATTTCTTCCGGGAGTGGTTCGCGACCGAGCTCTTGCACGAGTCGTCGCTGGGTGTGGGTGAGCTTGTTGATCGTCTCCACCATGTGCACCGGAATGCGGATCGTGCGGGCTTGGTCGGCAATGGCTCTGGTGATTGCCTGACGGATCCACCAGGTGGCATAGGTTGAGAATTTGAATCCGCGGCGATAGTCGAATTTCTCCACAGCGCGAAAAAGACCGATATTGCCTTCCTGGATGAGATCGAGGAAGGAAAGCCCTCGGCCAATGTATTTCTTCGCAATGGACACCACGAGTCTCAGGTTGGCTTCCGCGAGCTTTTGTTTGGATACCGCATCACCTTTGCGAATGGCTTTGCTGAGCTTGATTTCTTCGGCCGCCGTGAGTAGGGCAACTTTTCCAATTTCCGAAAGGTACATGCGCACCGAATCGTTGCTGATTTCCTTGAGGTTCACGACTTTCTCCGGCTTGTGGTCATCGCTTTCTTCCTCCTTCTTCTGCCAGATGAGCTGATCCTTCACGTCCATCACCTCGATGCCAAGGTCCAGGAAGAGTGAAAAAGCACGATCCAAAAGATCGAGATTTTCTTCCGCATTGGGGAAGACTCTCATGAGCTCTTGGTTCGTGATGAAGCCCTGTTCTCGCCCTTTTTTGATGAGTTCCACCATGTCCTTCGGGAACTGGCTTAGGACTTCTTCGGACGGAAGGGAAATGAATTTACGCTGTTTCTTCATAGAAGGATGAGGTGGTGAGTCGTTGATATTCTTTCAGAAGGCTATCATCGCGGTGAAGGGTTCCGGATTTTTCCGCCTGTGAGATTTGCACAGCAAGACCCTGGAGATTCTTTTTTTGAGCTTCTCGTCGGATGGCTCGACACAACGTCAAAACTTCAGCCTTGAGCTCTTCTGGGGAAAAGGCTTGATATTTCTCATGAGCGAAAAGAGAAAGAATCGTGGTGAACTGATCTTCAGGGCTTGGTGCCGAAGGATTGTACCCTGGGAGAAACCTTTTGTAAAGGTTTTGGTGAGGACTTTGGCTGCGGATATCTTGCGATAATTCTTTGGATACCATTTCAAAATGATCCGGCATGTTGAACAGGATTCCGAGCAGGTATTCTTCCCGTGAAAAATGCACGGTTTTTATTTCCGGCCCTTCTTTCTTGTGCTGCGCGGAAATTTTGCGAGGACTCAGATGTTGGTAATCCTTCATGAGACTATGGAGTGAAAGGTGAAGCTCGTCGCTCAGCTTCTGAAGATAAAATTCCTGGTCCACGGAGCCCGGAAGCCGCCTGATGATGAGAAAGAGATGGCTCATAATTTTCTTTTTTCCCTCGAGCGTTCGGGAGTCCGCCTTGGCAAAAGCTTGCTGAAATTCATAATCCATGGCGGGTACGGATTTTTTCACCGCTTCATCCCAGACCCCCCTCAGCATCGCTTCATCCGGATCAATGCCTTCAGCGATCCTGAGTACGTGCGCGTCATAGCCGAGGCGTTGCGCGATCTCAATGGAGCGGCTGGCGGCTTCCAGCCCCGCTCGATCGGGATCAAAGGCAAAGATGAGTCGCTTGCTGAAGCGGCCGACCGTCTTCACCTGTTCCTCGGTGAGCGCCGTACCCAGCGAAGAAACGGTTTCCGTGTAGCCTTTTTGATGGGCCATGAGCGCATCGAAATATCCCTCCACCACGATGGCACGATCTTTTTCTCGGATGGCTTGCTTGGCCTTGTGGAGGAGGTAGAGAACGCTTCCCTTGTGATAGTATTTGGTTTCCGGAGAATTCAAATATTTCGCCGCTTCTGTGTCGGCGGACATGATCCTGCCACCGAAGGCCACGAGCGTGCCCTGAGCATCATGAATGGGAAACATTATGCGGTTGCGGAAGCGGTCGTAGATCGCCGTGTCACCGACTTCTTTTTGTGAGGCCAGGCCGCTGTCCAGCAGGTCTTTGGCGCTGAATCCTTGCTTGTGCAGAGCTTCGCAGAGCAGGTGAAAAGAATCCGGACTGTAGCCGAGCTCGAGTTTGGCAACAGTTTGGGCGTCATAACCCCGCTCGAGCAGGTAGTCCATCATGCTTTTGTTCGCCTTCAGGCACTGCTGAAAGAAAACATGAGCCGCTTCCAGAGCCTTGAGTGCTCTCTCTTTTTCCTGTTTGCTTTCCGGGCTCACGGCTTGTTTTGTAAGGGTCACGCCGGCTTTTTCCGCGAGCATTTCGAGAGCCCCTCGAAAATCCACCTGCTCGATTTCCTGGGTGAAGGCAAAGATATCGCCGCCCTTTCGGCAGCCAAAGCAGTAGGCCAAGCCTTTGTCCGGACTGATAATGAAGGACGGCGTTTTTTCCTGGTGAAAGGGGCAGAGCGCCTTGAAGTTTCTTCCGGATTTTTTCATCGTCACATAACGAGCCACAACGTCTTCAATGCTGAGGCGGGAACGAATTTGGTCGAGGGAATCATTCATAGTTTCCTGACAATCTCTTCAAAACTCTTCGCGTCCGAGAACTGTTTGTACACCGAAGCAAAGCGGATAAAAGCCACTTGGTCAAGATTCTTCAGCTCGTGCATGATGTCCTCTCCGATCTGCGCGGAGCTCACCTCGGGCGTTGAGGCCCATTTGTCTTCCAGACGATTGAGCAGCGCATTGATTTGTTCCTGCTTCACGGGGCGCTTCTCGAAGGCGCGGAAGATGCCCCGCTCGAGCTTTTCACGATCATATTCCTCTCTGGTCTGGTCCTTCTTGATCACAATGAGATTGGCCGTCCTCAGCCGTTCGAAGGTGGTAAACCGGCTTTTGCATTCATCACACTCTCGGCGTCTTCGAATCGAGGTGTTGGAGTCTGTCAGACGCGAATCAATGACGCTATTTTTGAGGCTTGCACATTGGGGGCAGCGCATGGGGAGAGTGGAAGTAGCTTCTTAGCTTTTTAGCTTTTTAGGAAAACATTTTTTATCTACACTTCGAGAGCTGATTGAAGTATAGCTAACAAACTAACAAGCTAACAAGCTAACTAGCTCCCCCCATGTTCCCCCCACCCCTTTCCCGCGTCATTTCCGCATTCAAACGCTTGCCTGGCATCGGCCCCAAGTCCGCTGAGCGCCTCGCCTTTTTTCTTCTCAAGCAGAAGAAGGAAGAGGTTTTGGAACTTTCCAGCGCCATTTGTGAACTCAAGGCCTCCGTTCTCACCTGCGAGCAGTGTTCCAATGTGAGCGAAAAGCCTCTGTGCCATATCTGTTCCAATCTTTCTCGCGATGCTCATCAGATCTGTATCGTTGAGGAGGCCACGGACATTGCGGCACTCGAACATGCGGGCATTTACAAAGGCCTCTACCACGTCCTTCAGGGGGCTCTTTCACCGCTCGATGGCATTGGTCCAGAGCATCTCACCGTGGGCAAACTCAGCAAGCGACTGGAGAAAGAGAAGATCTCAGAGATTATCTTTGCCCTGAATCCCACCGTCACCGGGGAGGCCACAGCCCTCTATCTTGAAGGCGTCCTGAAACCTCGCTCTATCAAAATGACCCATCTTGCCCAGGGGATCCCCATGGGCGGACACCTGGAATTCGCCGATCCGGATACCTTGAAAAGAGCCTACTTGGGGAGGAGCTAAGATACTAATCTATTTGACTTGACAAAAAATAAGAGGAAAATAACGAGTTGTTTTTACTCATCATCCTTTTTATGGAAACCATTTCTCGTCCCTGGCAAGGTACCCTGCTCGGAGTCTTGTGTTATATCGGAGTCGCTCTCTCAGTTCTTCTCGGCATAGCCTTTATTTTTGGCCTGAGTTTTCTTTCTGGAATTTTCAGCGGTGCTGTCGGTGGAGCCGTTCAGGGTGCTGTGAATAGTGGACAGCTGGATTCTGCGGCTGCCGTGAGTGCTGGTGCGGTGAGTGGTGGCATTCAAGGTCTTTTTGCGGGCCTTGGGATGATAGCGGGATTCTTTTTTCTCATCGTTGGCCTGATCGATTTTTATATCGGTCGAGCGGTCATGAATGGGAAAAAATGGTCGCTGATCGTGATCATTATTTTTTCGGCACTTGGTCTTCTGGGGAGCCTCTCGGGTCCGGCGTATGTCTCTCTTGTGAGCTCTGGCGCCATGATTGCTCTCTCAGCAACCGTTTTGGGTCACCCGTTTTACAATCACTCAACAAGTGCGGCGTAATTCCTGGATTGTCGGGCAAGGAATGAAATCCCAACCTCGTAATTTGCCTTTCAAGATGAAAAGTGGTCTAATTTAGGACAGTCAAAGTGATGACTTAAGTCATAAACACCTCATTACAAAGTGGGGAAAGTTACCTTGACAAGATAACTACGTTAGTATATTTTAGCCTCCTTTGTATGAAGGTTTGAAAGTACCCTAGATTTTACTATGCTTGAGCGTGTTGATACAATACGGAATACTCCTGGCCTGGTAGAAAAAGTAAGGAGCCTTGTTGCAGCTTCCATTCCTGAGGCTCCAATTCCTGAGCTGACAGTCGAAATACTTAAAAAATTTCGATCAGCCTTGGAAGGAGTGTCAGGGAAAAGAAGCGGTGATCCTGCCAGAATTATAACGGCATTGAAAGTATTTAATCCACAAGACAAAGACTCTGGTTCCTTGATAGAAGGCTTGCAAGCTGCATTTGAGACATCAAGAGTCTCTGCGGAAGATATTGATCTTACTCGGATTGATGTCAATCGGCTTGCCGTCGTGATGCTCAATATCATTCTTGGATCTTGCGAACAAGCCTTGAGGCTCACGGTTAGCGGAGACTCAAAAGAAGACAGACAAAGAGCAAAAGAATTGGCAGGGAATCTTTCCAGGCTTGTTTTCCTTATGGCTCCTTCTGATTACTCTTTTGACGATAAACCAAGCTTTCTTGACGCCAATAAACCGGAACGACAGATTGTGAAATTAGTTCTTCAGACTTTAGGAGCGGATTTTTTTAAAGGAAAACGAGTTGTTGAAATAGGTCCTGGGCCTGTTCCCAGCGATGCCCTTTTTATGCTCAGAGAAGGTGCACGTTCGGCTCTTCTTGTTGATGTTTCTGAAAAAACTATATTCAATCTAGAAAGTATTTTAACGACAAAGGGATTTTTCAACCAAGAAGGATGCAAACAGATTGTACGAGGAATAATAGCAAGGATTTTTGAAAAAAAAGGCTTGTCAGGAGTCATCAGATTGCCTGCACCAACAGATAGGTCATATTTTTTGGAAAGGGCGAGAGAAGAGGGGAAAAAGTTTCATTTGGTGTACGCTGTTTCGACCTACCATTATGTTGATGATGAACAGTTCCTGAAGGATCTTACAAACTCGCTGGCCCTCCTTGCGCCGGGAGGAGCATTCGCCATTTCTTTGAAGGCTCACGGGGAGGGGAAATACTCCAAGGGGGGAATCCTTTTGGACAGGAGGATGGGCATGTCGCTTGAAGGAGAGGAAATCGAAGTGAGTCGTTTTAGCCTTTCGCAGGATGGCCAAACTCGAGCGTTCAGACAGCGAGGAGTTGTTGAATCGCTTATCAACAGGGCTATAGGCAATGTTTAAGAGTCATCTCCAGGAATAAAATTTGATATTCGATCTCAAGGAAACCTTACGGTCGATGGATATGAGGACCCAAAACATCCCGCAAGATTTCTTACTTTTGTCGTGCAGCGAACTTCATCTCCTGCTCCCCATGAGGTTGCGTAGGCTAGAGAATGAAGAGAAATACATCACCGTGTTTTTCCCCATACATCATGAAAGATTGTCTTGGACATCTCAGCAATGAGAGCGCTCTCAAGGACAAATCCGACAGGATGTTTTTTATTGAAGGTAATAACCGCCACCTTATTTCCAAAAATTCTAATTTCTCCTTTTATCGGAAGTTCACTAACCAGCTTTGTTTCTCTCTTTTGTTTCTTTTTTGAATACAGGATATTGATGGGATTCTTGCGAAGGATCGAAAAGCTTTTCAAGCCTGCCCTGACGCGCCTTGTAATGTAGGATTTGAGATACGTTTTTCCAAGAGCTTTTTCAATGAGGGAAATGTCAGTCCAGGCGCAAATATCTCTGTTGGTTTTCAACATGTCTTCATAGATTTCTTTTATTCCTTCTGCGCCTTCGTGGTAAACCATATCCGGCTTCCAAGAACTCTCTTTGACCATTTTCATGAAAAGAGATATTTCCTTCTTTGCATTGGAGTAGGGTTCTTCAGCTTGCTTCTTTTGCTCATCAATCCAATGCAAAAAGAACTCGAGAGAACAGATAGTCAAGAATTCAGCCCCCGCCTCAACAGAGAGGGAAAGAATGCCAAGACGCAAAAGATTTGTCGTGAGGTATTGACAGGTGCTGTAGGAAATACTTGTTTGGTGAGAAATCTCCTTAAGGGTTGATTTTTGAGCAGAGAAGACGTAAGAAAGAATAACGATATCATTGTCGCTGAATCCTAAATTTTTTAGCGTTTGCCGGACATGAAGAGGGAGAGCTATACTCATCAAGGAGGGAGACGGCTCAAAACATCAATATACCCTTTCATGAAGAAAAGGCAATCAAAAATGAAGTCCGCGCTTTTGGATCACGCGCTTAGTTTCGCGACCATTCTTCACGATCAACGACTTCGAAAGTCCGGAGAGCCATACATCACTCATCCTATCGCGGTGAAAGAAATTCTCGAACACCATGGTTTCCAGGAAAAGGTACTTTGTGCCGCCCTTCTTCATGATGTCCTTGAAGACACCGATGACTACTTGAAAACGGAGCAGGAGCTTTTCCATCAGTTTGGAGACGAGATTTTTTTTATGGTTGAAGCGCTTTCAAAAGATCAAAGAA
>CAZWLI010000106.1:0-2423 GCA_964634525.1 uncultured Candidatus Peribacteria bacterium
GAAGTCTTCGGTGGGTGAGGGGAGGCTATTGATGGAGCCGACATAGTACGGTGTGTTGTTGGCGGTGAAAACTTTTGCGGGGGATAGTAATTCATTCTTGATATCGGGGTGGCGCGTAATATTCGTGGAGGAATTCATCTCCGTGATGTTGTACGCGCCCCAGTAGTAGTAATTCGTGAGCGAAAGAAGCTCGAGGATGGCGTCTTCACGCTCTCCGGAAAGGACGCGCGATGCCATGTGGTCGATCCCGAACACGAGTTCGGAGAGCCCAAAGTGTCGAGCCAGGGCGTCAGATTTCATGATGCGCTCTTCTTCGGCTTTGCTGAGGCTGAAAGGCGTGCCCAATTTCAGGCTGTCCCAGTCGATGAGGTCATTGCCGGTGTAGCCCAGAGTATTGCAGGTGTAGTACGAAGGTATGGTAAATTTGAAATTCGCATTTTTCAAAAATGCATTCTTGATCTCATCTTTTTTCTGGAATCGGATCTGCTGGGCTTCGAGGGTCTTCACCGTCTCGTCCAGATTTTTTGTCTGGAAAATTTCTCCGAGATATCGTCCATTCATTTTTTCTTTTCCACGAGGGTAAAGGCTATTCAGAGCGGTGAAGGTGTCCCAATAGTCTTTCGTGAGTGGCTCCATCACGACGAAAGCAGGATACTCCGGTTTATTCACGAGCACATAGACCTTGTGGGTTTCCGTCCGATATCCCTTCGCGAAACGGTAGGGCGTCATGAGGTAGAGTTCGGCCAGGTACGCGATTGCATCGCTATGCTCCACTTCCACCATCAAAGCTCTTATTTTGCCGATCATCTGATCACATCCAGCAGTCTCACGGCGATCGTAAATTCTCTCGATGTGTTCCTTGAAATACGCAGAATTTTCTTTGTCGCCGACGGGTTTGTAGCGTTTGGAAATGTTGGACATATGCTGTCAAAAAGTAGCTTGATTATACACTATTTCACGTCCTTCATTCTGTTGTCGATGACAATCGACAACAAGAGTTGTATAAAAGTAAGAAAGTGCTATGATTCATCTCAAATATCTGTTTGGGATCATTAGCAAGTCTTGTTATGAGACAGGTAGGGTTACGTAACGGAGAATCTCAAGCAACTGAGAAAAATCAAGAAACGCTTCGCCTCGAACAAAAGCGGCAAGATTTTGAGGCCCTTGTACAAGAGAATGCTTATACTCTTTATAATTTTGCCGCTCACCTTTGTGATCATGGTAAGATACGAAAGCAGGACACTGAGGACATTGTCCAAGAAGCGCTGCAACATGCTTGGCAAGGTTTTTGTAAATTCGAGGGCAGGTCAAAATTTACGACGTGGATGTATGTCATTATTCGTCGTTGTTATCTCGATAAGCTAGAAGAGATTGAGAGCATGAGAAGAAGAGAAGACGGATATATCAATCATCCGAGCTATCGAGAGAAAATCACAGGATCGTATCACAGACCAGAAGCGGTTTTAATGAGTCAGGAATTGCGAGCAAGGATCATGGCAGCGATTGCTCGTCTTCCGTCAGAGGTTCGTGAGGCCTTTGTCATGAAAATTCTGGAAGGTTTATCCTACGACCAGATCTCAGAAAAGCTCGGAATTACCGACGATCAGCTAAGAGGAAGGCTCTATCGTGCGCGAAGAGATGTAAAAGAAGCATTGAATTCCGAAGGGCCAAAAAATGGCAAAAGAGTTGCCTAGGTTCCCAGTACACCTTCTTTTTTTAAGATTTCTTGTTTCAAAACTACGCCCCGATTATACCCTCCCAGCTTCCCATCCGATCGAATGACGCGATGGCAGGGGATTTCAGAACTATAGTTTTTATTGAGAATGTTTCCGACGGCACGATAGGCCTTCGGATTCCCAGCCATTTCGGCGACCTGCCCATACGTCAAAACAG
Source organism: uncultured Candidatus Peribacteria bacterium (assembly GCA_964634525.1). Classification (GTDB taxonomy): domain Bacteria; phylum Patescibacteriota; class Gracilibacteria; order JAUYGZ01; family JAUYGZ01; genus CAZWLI01. Next base: position 1,894 of record CAZWLI010000106.1, read on the forward strand.
CGCCTCTTGGAATATCTCGAACGATATCCAAAACGCGCTGTGAAAAATTCATCATGATTCCTCTTGTGCTTATTTTGTCTCAGAGGTACCGGCACCGGCATCAACCTCTACGCTCGAGCCATTGTCATAGTTCATACCCGTGGCAGGAGCCGAAGAATCCATCGATCCCGTGGTGCTGCTGGGCTCAGACTGAACGGTTGTTTCGGCAGCGGCGTCCGTGGATGTTGTCGTCTTGCTCGAACAAGCCGTGAGAGTGAGGGTGAGGCCGACCGCGACTGCTCCAAGAACAGCCAAGAGTTTCTTATTGTGCATAAGAGAAAATTACGAAATAGTAAACGCGACCCTGAGTGTATCAGCTCTTTTTTGGAGCACAAGCCCTTTTTTCTGAACTGCATGAGTCCATATCTTCTTGTGCACTTCAGAGGATTGATTCTGAGAAGTGGCTGAGTAGGCACAGTATACTTCAAGCGGGGTTTTGTAGTCCAACGACTGATGAGGGCGATAGGCATTGTATTCCGTGATGTAAGCGA
>CAZWLI010000107.1:0-7115 GCA_964634525.1 uncultured Candidatus Peribacteria bacterium
ACAACAAAACCGATTATTTTTTTCGCAAAGAAGCCAGGCGTAAGCTCAACAAAAAAGAACTTGGTGAAAAAGTCGTGATCGTCACCGAGAAGAAGAAGTTTCGCCCGGGCGAAGGGGGTTACGAGATCCAGGAAGATCTGCCGACCCTCTGGTGGAAATTTTTCTTTGGGGAAGAAAAACGGCAGATCGAGAGGATCGGTGGGTGAAACAAAATCATTTTGTCGCCTCGCGAAGCTCAATTATAATCCGAAGCACGTCAGGGTAGCTCAGTTGGTTAGAGCGTGGGATTCATAACCCCAAGGTCGGCGGTTCAATTCCGCCCCCTGACACCATTCGATTTCGTGTTCAAAATCTCAGTTCCAAGATTGTTCATCCCATACTCTTATTTTTCTTCGCAAAGCATTCTTTCGATCATCAAACTCCTCTTTTCTTTAGTCATACACCAATTTTGGTAGAAAGCATGGAATTCAAATGTCATACTAATCATGATAACTCTGTTTATGAAAAGATCATTCAGATGGTTCTCCGCATCGATACTTGTAGTGCTTTTTTTTCAATCCACGCCGAGAGTTCTTTTCAGTGTTGCCTATTCCAATGAAGCTTCCGTTGGGAAGCTCTCCACCGAACAGCAACAGCAAGGCTACGAGCAGCTTTTTCAAATGAGTCAGAGTGAGGCCGAGGGCCTTCAAGCCGTCCTTCTGCCGCTTTCGCAGGATATTGCTTCCACGGATCTGCAGCTGCAGAAAATCGCGCAGCAAAAAAAAAGAATTGAGGATATTGATGCTCTCATCACGAAAAAGATGGAAGCCCTCCAAGATCAGGCGGGGCAGTTTCGGCTGCAAGAAAAATTTGTGGCGCTCGATTTGAAGAGTATGGGAAAAAAACTTGAGAAACTTCTTTCGGTTTTCATCCCTTTTCATCTCCAATTTGTGAAGGCCAATGGTACTGTCGATATTCTCAAGCTCTTTTCACTTTCCGCTTCGCCTTCGGACCAGCTTTTTCAGGATTTCCTCATGACACGCATTCGAGATCAGCTTCTTTCCAGCATGAAGGAGGCTGCTCGCCAGGATCGATATCTGAACTCGCTTCAGGCCGAGATCATCCGTTCGCAGACACAGCTTGCCTCGTATGCGGATCGGCTGGCGCAGTCCAAGGTTGTCCTCGCCCAGCAGGCCAACGCTGCTGCTCTGCTGAAGAAAGAGAAAGAGCACGAGCAGACCTTTTTTCAGAAAGCACTCGATGAAGCGAAGTCGCAGCAGCAGATCATCCAAAAGAGGATCTCCTTGCTCGCGGCCGCGCAGCCAAGCGAAGCCTACATGAATCTGCCGACGAAGTCCTTAGTGTGGCCTGTTCTTCCACTCTTGGGAATATCCACCACATTCCATGATCCGGACTATCTTGAACGTTTCGGCATCCCTCATGAAGGCATCGACATCCCGACCGATCAGCTCTCGCTCGTAAAGACAGCTCTCTCCGGCAAGGTGATCAAGGTCGTGGATGGGGGAGACACGGGTTACAGCTACATCCAGCTCATGCACCGGGACGGTTACTCTACCGTGTATGGGCATGTCTATGAAAGCAAGGTCGTGGAGGATCAAGACGTGGAGCAGGGGCAAGTGATTGCGCTGAGCGGAGGGGCCTTCGGAGCCCATGGATCCGGCCGACTGACGACCGGACCGCACCTGCACTTTGAGCTTCTCAAGGACGGTATTCATGTGGACCCCTTGAAATTTCTTCCCAAATGAGCTATCATGGAATGAATATTTTATTATTCATCCTATGAAAAAAACAAAAGCTAAACGACGAAAGGTAAATCTTATTCAGGAAGATTTTCGTCTTCTGCTCGCAGTCGTCGTGGCGGTGTTTTTGATCACCGTGAGCTTGCTGACAGCGCTCGGCTTCAACCGATCGCTTGCCGCAAGGAAGGCAGCAAGTGGTGCTGCTTTCGGATCCGCTTCACAAGTCACCCAAGCTGATTGTGAAACCGCGAAGTTTGAATACTTCTTCAAGTTGAGCAACGGCGAGCAGCCCTTGAATCAGGTCAAGACTGATGCTTGTCGGCAGGCATTTTCGAGTTTTTGGAATGCCAAACCATCTGCCAAGCAGTGCAAAACGATCCTTCGCTATGAATCCAGTAACATTCTCACCCCCATGGTGAAAAGAGGAAAGGTGAAGTGGTCGGATTTCGGAGTGTGCCGCGCTGAGAAAAAATAAAGTATTGCTTCACTTAAAAAATGAGAAAAAGACAAAAGAAAAACAAAAAGTTTTCATTCCGGGTCTCTCCGTTTTTTATTGCTGCGGCGCTGATCATCATCATCGGCCTCAGCTTTGGTGCGAAAAAGCATCAAAAACTTGCCGACCACGGCGCCGCCCAAATGCCAAGCCAAGAGGAATGCACGGTCGTGAAGTATCGCTATTACACCGGCAACTTTCAATTTCGCTCTTCGAAGAAGCATTTCAAAGGAAAATCACCGGAAGAAGTGGCTCAGGTCATTGATACCTGTTCACAGGCTTATCCGGAATTCTGGAAAAAACTTCCAACCGTTCGCCAGTGCAGCACGATTCGAAAGTACAAGGCTCTAGGAACACTCTCGGCCATGATCGAGAAGGGCAAAGTGGACGGCGCCGATAGCGCCTACTGCGCTTCGAAAGCCATGCGCGTCACGAGGTGCCAGACCGTCGCTCGATACCAGGCTCAACATGTGCTCACGGACACGATCCAGGCCGGCAGCACGGATCTGGAATGGATCGATGTGATCGCGTGCAAAAAGGAGAATACGAAGAAATAAGCCTCGATGCAGAGGGCTTATTTCGCATTTTCGCATCATATTATTATGACATATTTTTGAAGAGAATTCAGCATAATACAAAAATCTATCCCCTTGAGGTCTTGATAAAAAATAACTAAAGTATATACTATGGTAGTATTCTATAAATTCCCATGTCCACCACGGTGATGTCTCTCAAGACGGATAAGAAGATTAAGGAGCAAGCTCAAAAGCTTGCCAAGCAGCTGGGATTTTCATTGGGGACGCTGCTCAATGCCTTTATGAGACAGTTCGTACGCGATAAGGAAATTTCATTTTCTACAGCCCCCCATGAGGTATTGACTCCAGAAATGAATCTCCTTCTTGAAGAAATAGACCGTGACATTAAGGAAGGGAAGAATATTTCACCTTCCTTTGACAACGTTGATGATGCTATAGCCTACTTGCATCGTCCACTATGAGCATTAGCTACCATCAGCATTTTATTAAGGCATACAAAAAATTGTCTCAAAAGCTTCAACAAGTGACTGACGATAAAATTAGGATTTTTAGGCGGGAGCCATCTCAGAGAGAACTCAATAATCACAAGCTGCACGGCAAATGGGAGGGCTATAGAAGCATTAATATTACCGGTGATTACAGGGCGATTTTTTGCATTTCAGAAGATCAGCATGTTATCTTCTCCCTTGTTGGTACTCACCACCAGCTCTACGGCTCATAGCAGTTCATCAGGCCTTTTTTCAGCTCTTCCTTGCCGACTTTCGCATAACTTTGCATCAAATTCTTGATCGCCTCATAAAACAGCGCATGACCTTTTTTGAAGATGCGAAGTTTTTCCTGGTCCTCAAAGGAATGCTTCTTGTGGTCGCATTCCCAGGTCCAGGTTGGAGGGGCGAGCGATATCAGCCGTTCGTATTTTTCAATAGCTTCACGGAAGTGTTGTTGTTGAAATTCAAAGTCCCCCCAGAGGAGCCAGACGTAGGGCCAATTTGGAGCTTTTTCACTGGCGCTGGCAAGGGAGCGTTCGGCAGCCTCCGGCTGACCCATCGCCTGTGCGATGGTTGCCCTCGAGAGATCGGTGTGAAAGCTCTCCTTGGTCAGCTGTCCAAGCTGCTCGACAAAATCCGCAAGCGTTTGTTGGACGTTCGTATTTCGTACTTCGCCGGCACTGATAAACGAAATGGCGTGATAGAGATAGTTGCGATAAAAAGGACTCAACTTTACGGCCTCCTTGAAATCCTGGAGGCTTTGCTCGGAATTTGAAAAGTATGATTCCACGCCATGGCCAAAAGCAATGTCGGCCCTCACGATGCTGTAGGCGCGGTATTCCAGGCCGAGGAAGAGAAGAAGTCCGAGACCTACGATCATCAGTCGTCCTGCAACAGACGTGATGGGAATGGTGAATTTTTTGAGCGAAAAAATGTCATTCACCACGATTGCCAACATGCTCAGCAGCGTGACTATCTGTGCGGTCATGGAGAATCCAAATTGGACCGCGATCAGAGATGCGAGCAGGGAGTAGAAGGCGACCTCTCCCGCAGGACTTTTTTTCTCTTTCTTCACATACCCCCACAACAGAATGGCGAAGGCGCTTGCGTAGAGGAGGAGACCGACCAATCCCTGATCCAGAAGGACTTGAAGCGCTTCATTGTGCACGCGATCGGGAATGTCGAAGAGACGTTCGCTGAGGTACAAGTCCTTGGTTCCAACCCTTTCAAAGGTCTGATAAAAGGTCTCAGGACCGCTGCCGAGGAGTGGATATTTTTGAACAAGCGGAAGGCTGTCTCGAATGAGCGTTGAGCGAGTCACGAGTGAACGTGTACCACCAGAGGCCATGAGAATTCCTGAGAGCAGGATAATCGTGAAGGCAGAGAGAGAAATTTTTTTCCAAGTTTTCCAGGGAAGCTTGCTCAGGAAAAAAATGCCAAGGCTTATAGAAATCCCAAGAATGGAGGCGCGATTGAATGTGGTGAGAAGAGCTGAGGAAAAGAGGAGTATCAGGGGACCCCCTAACCCCCTTCCGCCACGGTGGACAGGTACAAGGGGGGACCGAACTCCCCCTTTCAAGGGCCAGCCTGCCGGTAGGCATGGGGCTGGGGGGTCAAGGAGTGCGACTATTATTGGAAATATCAGCCATTGTCCCAGCAGATTTGGCTGCCCGAGGGTGCTGTAGCTTCGCCCACTGGCTTCGTTGATGTCGCCCAAGGCGAGGGGATCGAGGTGGAAATATTGAAGCAGGGCATGGAGAGAAATGAACACACCGACTCCAAGGAGGATTTTGAAAAAGATCTTCTGAGTCTTTTCATGACGCAGAAGTTGCAAACAGATGAAAAAATGAATCACATAAAGAATAGCAGAAAATAAGCCCTGAAGACGCTCTCCGCCCCAGAAGCTCTCAAGGGGAGCGATGCCAAAAAGGGAAGAAAGAGAGAGCGAAGTCAGCCAGAAAATGATTCCTGCGGAGATGAGTGGATGGGACCAGAGCTCCAGTTTTTTCTTCTTCCAGATATAAATTGAGATGGTCAGGAGAGCTATCCCGAGGAATACCAAGAGATAGCTCTGTTTTGGGATTTCAAAAAGGTCAGCACCAAAGGAGTTGAAAGGCAGAGGAATGAGGAAAGCCGCAAGATACAGCAACGAAAAATCCATGCTTTCAGCTTACCTTTCTCTTATGTTTTGGTTGGTTTTTAGCGTTGTTTTTTTGTCAAAATTCTGGTATCATACTCTGAACACTTCGAGTCTAATCGAGTCGCATGAAAACAAAAAAAGTTCATTCCAGGGGGGTAAAAAAGTCTTCAGTCGCGAAGGCAAAGAAGACTCACGCTTGTCCGACGGCACTTCCGAAGCGCAAGAAAAAGATTGATATCGAAGACAATTGGGTCATGCCTTTTGACGCGACCTTTCCAGGGCGCGACGAAATTGACTTCATTTTGGAAAATGAAGACGAGGATAATGCCGTGATCTTCAGCTTCGAAGGCGACGAGGAATAGGAGAAAGCACCCACGTCATGAGGGCCATACGGATGTAGAGACCATTTTTGACGGCTTCGAAATATTTTGCTTGGGGCAGATCATCCACATCCTCCTGGACGGTATTGATGCGGGGCAGGGGATCGAGGACGATCAAATTCCTCTTGCCTTTTTGAACCATTTTTTTGTTCAAGATAAACTGTTTCCCAATCTCCAGGGCGCGTTCCTTATCTTCAAAGTATTCGTGACGAATGCGGTTCACATCCAGCACGTCGAGCGTGGTGATGCATTCCTGCAGATGACCAACTTCGGAGAAAGTCCTTTTCTTTTTCTTCAGATAGTCCTTGATATCGTCGCCGACGGCCACTTCCTTGGGTGCGATAAAAATGAATCGGACATCAAATTCAGCTGCCATCTTGGCCAGCCCTCGCAGCACGCGGCTATTCTTGCAGTCGCCCATCAGGCCCAGGACAATGCCGTCGAGCGTTCCTCGTTCCTTCCAAATGGTATACAAATCGAGCAGGCTTTGGGTGGGGTGCTCGCCTGTGCCATCTCCAGCGCTGATAACCGGGACTTTTGAATGAGTTGAGAACTTTGCAACTTGGCCCTTTTCCGGAGTTCGGATCGCGATCACATCGGAGTTGATGCTGACGATCCTTCCCGAGTCCTCCATCGTTTCTCCCTTTTTCACGGAAGAACAATCGGCGCTGGGGATACTGATGACTTTCCCGCCGAGACGGAGCATGGCGCACTCAAAGCTGAGACGAGTCCTGGTGGAAGGTTCGAAAAATACCGTCGCCAAAATTTTTCCGTTCATGAGCTGCGGAAGTTTTTTGGTGGCCTGTAATTTTTTCGCAAGACGAAAGAGCTCCAGCAGTTCGGGGCGGCTGAATTGGTCGGCAGTGAGGATGTGCATGAGGAGGCTTTAGCTTTTTAGCTTCTTAGCTTTTTAAGGAGATCAGTTTTCTGTATCCTAACCAGCTAACCAGCTAACAAGCTCCTCGTGATTGTCTCGCATCCACCATCTGCGCGTCAATCGAAACTTTTCCATTCCACTCATTTTTGTTCAGCTGGCAGACGAGGTCGATGGTTTTCCATTCTTCCAGCGTGGTTTGATGCTCAGCCATCTGAAATGCGATGCCTTTCATCACTTCTCCATTCGGGGTGGCGAGCGAGAGCTGAAGGTGGGTGAGATCCTTGCCCACGATTCGCGTTTCGAGCACGGTCACTGTTTTCAAAAGAAATTTTGGTTTGTGGTTGCCCATGCCAAAGGGCTCCAAATTGGCTAACTGGTTGGTGGTTTCTAGAGAGATCTCTTCAGACATTATTTCCGTGTCGATGAACAGCTGAGGTTCGACAGGGCGATGTTTGAGTCGCT
>CAZWLI010000108.1:0-2119 GCA_964634525.1 uncultured Candidatus Peribacteria bacterium
TACGATCCTCACCTCCGAACACACCCTCACGCGCAAGATCAAGGAAATCATTATCGCGATCCAGCTGGAGCGAACCTATTCGAAAAATGAAATTCTGTCGATGTACTTAAACACCATCCCCTACGGCTCCAATGCCTATGGCATTGAAATGGCTTCGCGGGTGTATTTTGATAAGCATGCAAAGGATTTGAATCTCGCCGAAGCCGCGATCCTGGCTTCGCTCCCGCAAGCACCTTCTCGCTTCAACCCCTATGGCAATGGGAAAAATGAGCTCATGGGCTCATTCGATGCGGAAGGCAATTATCAGCCCGGACGAAAGGATACGGTACTGCGCCGCATGGTGGAGCTCGGATACGTCACGGAAGCCGAACGACAGAAGGCCTTCGAAATCGCCTCGACCATCACCTTCAAAAAAGCCAAAGAAGACATCAAGGATCCTCACTTTGTGCTCTACGTAAAGGAACTGCTGGAGAATAAATTTGGCAAAGAAGCGGTCGAAACCGGCGGGCTTCAGGTCTTCACGACCCTGGATCCCAAGATTCAAGAAAAGGCGGAAACGACGATCGCGGATCGCATCAAAAACTACCCCGAAAAATATGGCGCCACCAACGCAGGCCTTCTCACCGTGGATCTCCAAAAAGGGCAAATTCTCGCCATGGTGGGATCTTCTGACTACTTCAACGAAGCCATTGATGGCAATGTGAACATGGCTTTTCGCTCCCGCCAACCGGGCTCTTCCTTCAAGCCGATTGTCTACGCGACCGCTTTTGCAAAGGGCTACGCTCCAGCGACCGTCATTTACGACCTCGAGACGGACTTTGGGAATAAATACATCCCTCAAAATTACGATGGCAAATTTCACGGCCCGATTTCGGCCCGACGCGCGCTGGATAATTCGTACAATATCCCGGCGATCAAGATGGCTTTCCTCGCAGGGGTGGACAACGTCATCATGCAGGCGAAAAAGATGGGCCTCACGGATCTGAAGGATTCCGAGCAATACGGCACCAGTATTGGCATTGGCACGGGCGAAGCCACGCTGTACCAGATGGTGAGCGCCTTCAGCGTTTTTGCCCGGGGAGGCAAAAAGATCGAATTCACGCCCTTTCTTCGCATTGAAAGTGCTGATGGGAAAATTATCGAGAACTCCGAAGATCGTGTTCCTGAAGAAACCGAAGTTCTGGATCCTCAGATTGCCTACACCATGAATCATGTGCTTTCGGACAAGTCCGCTCGAGCACCCTTCTGGAATACATACCTCACGATGCCGGACCAAATCGCGGCGGCAAAGACGGGGACGTCCAACAAACGCCTGAAGGAGGGAAAAGACAAGGATGCCATCAAACCGCTCGACAACTGGACCATCGGCTACACAACGCGAGTCGCTACCGGCGTGTGGGTCGGAAACAATGATGCTTCACCCCTCAAATTTGGCTCCGATGGGATCTCGACCGCAGCTCCCATCTGGCAAGCCGTCATGATGGAAGCCACAAAAAATTTCGACCTGGAAGAATTTCCAAAACCCACCGGAATTGTGTGGAAAGAAGTCTCTCGCTGGAGCGGTCTGCTTCCCTCCGCCCGCACCCCGAGAGAAGATATTGTCCCCGAGCTCTTTACGACCTTCAACACGCCAACGCAAGAAGACGACACCTTTCAAAGCGTCACGATCGATCGCGTGAGCAAAAAGCTCCCCACCGCCGACACGCCAAAGAATGCCGTTGTGGAAGCACTCGTAGCGAACTTTCATTCGGAGAATCCCACCAATCCGGACTGGGAGAAACCCGTCGCCGAATGGGCAAGTGGCTATCTTGCTTCGCTTCCGCCGGAAAAAATTATCCTCGCGGCCGTGCCGACCGAAAACGATGATGTACACAATGCTCTTGAAGCCGGAAAAAAACCCAGCATCAGCTTTGTTTCTCCTCAGGATCAGGGGGGAGTGACCCCAGGAATGATTGACATTTCGGTAAAAATCGATGCTCCACACGGTGTCGCCTTTGTCGAATATTTTCTGGACAACCGCCTGGTGAAAAAAAGCACATTTGCTCCCTACACCGAAAAAATCCGCATCACCAAACGTGATCGTGATCGCGACGGCAAACACAATATCGAAGCTCGCATC
>CAZWLI010000109.1:0-1663 GCA_964634525.1 uncultured Candidatus Peribacteria bacterium
TACCGCGATTATTTCAAAGAGCATCAGCTGGGCAAAGATCTTTTCCTCACCTTTCGTGTGCCCAATATCTGGATCGAGTCCAGCCACAAGCTTCCCCGAGCCTTCATGAGCATGATCTCCGCGGAGGAAGCGGCCAAAAATTACGACTTCCATAGCCCGCCACTTTTTGAAGTGATTCTGCCCATGACCACCTCAGCTTCTCAGCTCGAGTATCTTCAGAAGACCTTTCGCAAAACCATGAAGGCCACGAAGGAAATTTTTAATCTGAAATCCGAGTTGCGCATGCTCGAGGTCATTCCTTTGTTTGAAGAGTTCGACACCATGGCCGATGCCAAGGCGATCCTGCATACCTACACAAAATTTTTGAAAAAAGAATACCGATATACCCCCGAGTATATGCGCGTCTTCATTGCTCGTAGTGATCCGGCCATGAATGCCGGTTTTTTGCCCGCGAAGCTCGCGCTCAAGCTCGCCATCAACGCTTATTATGAATTCGAAGATGAAACCGGTATTGAGGTGTACCCCTGGGTGGGTGGAGGCTCACTTCCCTTCCGTGGCGGTATTAATCCTCACAACATTGATTCTGTCCTGGAGCAGTACAAGGGTGCGTCCACCGTCACGATTCAAAGTGCCTTTCGCTACGACTATCCACTGTCCGAGGTGAAGGACGGCATCGCTCGCCTGAACAAAGAGCTTCCCAAGATGAGGAAAAAATACGAACGCGTGAGCCCATCAGAAGCTTCCATCCTGAAAAGCTTCAATCGCGATATCGCCGCCTGGTATCAGAAGACCATCGAATCCGTGGCAGATCTCATCAACACCATGGCGAGCAAGCTGCCCTCGCACCGTGAGCGTGTGCAGCATATTGGCCTCTACGGTTATTCCCGGGGCATCGGCAAGGTCCGCCTCCCACGGGCCATCAGTTTCACCGGGGCACTGTATTCTGTGGGTGTTCCGCCAGAGCTTATCGCCTCCGGACGAGCGCTGAAATTTGCGAAGGAGCTGAATATCGTCCCCCTCATCGATCGCCTGTGCCCGCAATTAAAATCGGATTTTGATCGCGCGGGTCGCTACCTCAACCGCGAAAATCTTGATTTCCTGTGCGAAGAAAATGCCATTTGGAAGCTCGTTCGCTCGGAGCTCGAACACATCGAGGCCTACATGGGTTCGGCCCTCGGTCCGCAAAAGCCTCATCACATGATCCACCGCAACCTCACTTCCACCATGCTTCACAAGCTCAAGCTTGGGCAAGATTTCTCGAGTGAGGCTCTGCAGGCGGCGGAAATAAGGAGATCTCTCGGCTAATATGCTTTCTTCTCTTCCCCAACTTCCCCTCGACCCCATCTTCGCTCTCCAGGCGGAATTCCTGGCGGATCCTCGAAAGGAAAAAATCAATCTGGGCATTGGAGTTTATTCGGACGAAGAGGGGCATCCCTTTGTTTTTCCCTCCGTCAAAAAAGCCGTGGCTGATCTCGACATCGAGGACTTCGATTACCAGCCGATCATTGGTAAACCCGAGTTCATGAAGGCCGTCGTGAGACTGATGTTTGAAGAAAGGGATCCCGAGACCATGGCCATGATCGCGACCTGTGGCGGAACGCAGGCTTGCCGTATTTTTTCGAATCTTCTCAAGCGTGAAAAGAAGCGAAGCATCCTGATGGCG
>CAZWLI010000110.1:0-11392 GCA_964634525.1 uncultured Candidatus Peribacteria bacterium
TCTGGCAAGCCATACAAGATCACGGCTCAGGAATTCCATTTTTACCAGCAGTACGGGATTCCTCTTCCGGCCTTTTCCTTTGAAATTCGTCACAAGCATCGCCTCGCTCGGCGTAATCCCAGACAGCTCTGGGATCGCACCAGTATGAAATGCGCGGCACCGATTCGAACATCCTACAGCCCTTCTCGACCGGAGATTGTTTACTGCGAAGCGTGTTATCTGAAGGAGGCGTACTAGTGATCTTCTTTACTTTTTTATATATTTTTTATATAATAAAGCTAATCAGTAATTCTTATTTCTCATGGATCATGTCCACCATCGTTCTCAAAGTTGCTGAAAAAATTCCTCAGGAGCTCAATCTTATCCAAGAGGAAGAAGGTCTTGGAAATCGTACCTCAACGATCACGTTTTTGATTAAATATTATTTTCTCACCAAGCGCGGAACGCTCGATCACTCTCTTGGACTCTTCGACCGGCTTCTTGATCGACTTGATCTTAAGAAATTACCCTCGGCTCGAGAGCAATTAAAGAATCTCTAAAATGGGTATTTTCTTTACTTTTTATTTCAAAAAACAGCTCAAAAAACTCTTGAAAAAATATCCCCATGTTCAAGAGGATCTTTTGGGTGTCCTTGAGAAGATCAATCTCGAAAACCATATATCGATCGGTCACTCTGTTTACAAAGTCAGAGTTGGGAGCACTGACCAGAAGAGAGGAAAATCGGGAGGATTTCGATGTTATATCTATTGTTATGTGAAGAAGAGTTTTTTGGTGCCGCTCTGTATCTATGCGAAATCAACCCATGAAAGCATTTCAGATCTTGAGCTTCAGTGGCATGTGGACAAAATGAACGAGGAGCTGGTTATCGCAATTGAGCAGAATAGATTTTAGGTGTTTAATAGAGTTACCAGCCAACCAGTAACCAGTAACCAAATGTCCCACCCGCTTTTTGCCCTCTCCCCCTTGGACGGTCGCTACAAAGCGGCGATGGGGCATTTGCCGGTATTTTTTTCGGAAGCCGCGCTCATGCAGTATCGGCTGAAGGTGGAGGTGGAATATCTGATCGCGCTTTCGGACTATGGAAAGATCGTGCGATTTCCAAAGTTTTCGGATGCGTTGAAGAAGCGACTTCGCTTACTCGTGACGGACTTCGGCATCAAGCAGGCGGAGGAAGTGAAGGAGATTGAAGCCGAGACGAATCATGACGTGAAGGCGATCGAATACTACCTTTTTGATGAGCTCAAAAGTTTGAAACTTTTTCCGGAGTCCGCGCTCTCCTTCATCCACTTCGCGCTCACGTCGGAGGACGTGAACAATCTGTCGTATGCCATGATGATTCGCGATGCTTTGGGGAAGGAGCTTATCCCGACCGGAAGACATGTGATCGCCATGCTGAGCACCCTGGCGAAGCAGTGGAAAAAAGTGCCCATGCTTGCGATGACCCATGGGCAGCCCGCAACCCCGACGACGGTCGGCAAAGAGCTTATGGTCTTTGTAAAGCGCCTGGAGCGCCAAGGCGAACTTTTGAAAGCGGTGAAGATCCTCGGAAAATTCTCCGGCGCTACGGGAAACTTCTCTGCCCAGAGTGTGGCTGTTCCGGGTACGGACTGGATGGCTTTCAGCAAGCGCTTCATTAAATCCCTCCGTCTGGAGCCCAATCTGCTCACCACACAGATCGAATCGCATGATTGGAATGCGGAGCTTTTCGACTGCTTTCGCAGGATCAACGTCATCCTGATCAGCCTCTCTCGCGATTGTTGGATGTATATTTCCCGCGGGATTTTTTCACAAAAAGTGGTCGGCAAAGAAGTTGGTTCCAGTACCATGCCGCACAAGGTGAACCCCATTGATTTTGAAAACGCCGAGGGGAATTTGGAGTTGGCAAATGCGCTTTTTTCCAAGCTCTCCGAACGCTTGCCTATCTCTCGCCTTCAACGGGATCTTTCGGACTCCACCATGCAGCGCTCCATCGGCACCGCCTTTGGCTACAGTCTTCTGGCGCTCAAGTCCCTTCACAAAGGTCTTGGAAAATTATCTCTGAATCACAAGCGCTTATCCGAGGAGCTGGACAACAACTGGGAAGTCCTTGCGGAGCCGATCCAAACCGTGATGCGTCTGTACGGAATCAAGGATGCGTATGAGCGACTCAAAGCCTTTACGCGCGGCAAGAAGGTGGGGGAAAAAGAGCTGAAAGCTTTCGTGGAAAAACTACCGATTCCGAAGGAGGCAAAGGAGAGACTGCAGAAACTCCGGCCGGAGAGCTATGTTGGATTGGCCGAGAAACTATGTCATTAATTTTACGAGCTTCCCGCTTACTTCTTTCGCCATTGCTCCGGCATCATTTCTGTTCTGCGCCAGAAATTTTTCTCGAATCAGCGTTTCAACACCTTGAGTATTTTTTTCTCCCACGAGCCGTTCAAAAGTCTCGAGATTTTTGCCTTGGAAGAAGCGGTAACGGGAGACGAGGTCGATGAGATCGTTCTGGTTGCTCCCGCCAGAGGCGGGCAGGGGTTGCTGGTTGCTGGTTCCTGGATCGGGTGACACTTGTGGCACATCTTTGAGAAATTCATCCAAATTGAGATCATCAAATGCCGATAGATCATCTATCTTATTCGCGTCATTTGGCGCTTGTCCGCCTGGGTGGACTGAACCAGCAGCTTGTATTGGGGTCGTATTTGCCCGTCTCCGCACCGCCACCAGCGCCATCACGAGCAAGGTGCAGGTCGAGAGCATGAGGATCAGGATGATGAGGGGGGACATAGATGGAGGATGGTTAGGATTTAGGAATGAAGGAGCGTCGCCTTTACGTTGAAACGTTGATTGGAAAATCCGATGGGATAGCAGGTCGAGAGAATGAGTTCATTTTTGTCGGAGTTCTTCGACACAAGGCCCGTGAGCTGAGGATCGGTGATGCTGGTGCCGGTTACGAGATACTGAAGTTTTTCTTTTCCCGTGAGGAGCGTGAAATGGTCACCCTTTTTCATTTTTGGCAGCAGGGTGAAGATGGTGCCGTAGGGGTTGCTATTCCAAGGGTAGTCCGAAGAGTGGCCGAAGAGGACGTTGTTCCACGCTACGACGCCTCGCTCAAGAGAGCTTTGAATCGGGGCGATGACATTGATGGAGGGAATCAGAAGAAAAGTGGTTAACTGGTTGCTGGTCACTGGTTGCTGGTTTGGAATGTTCGCAAGATTATTCTGAATCTTCATAACGCTCTCATCAAACGTTAAGGAGATTTTGTGACCTGATCTTTCATAGGTCATTATTTTTGCAAAGGCTTCAGCGTTGAGGCTGATGAAGCTGAAGATCAGCAGATTGAGACTGGCCAGAGTGCAGATGGCGAAATCTTTGAACATGTTCAATGAGTTTTGCAAGGGCCTCAAAACCATACTTCTTTTTACATCTTTGGCAAGTTCTTGCAAAACCTTCCGTATTTGTTAGCTTGATGATGTTTTTTACTTTGTTATGGGCAAAAAAGTCACCCTTGGTTTGATTCAAATGCACTGCACGGAAAAACGCGAAGAGAATCTGGAAAAAGCGCTCAACGCCATTCGTGATGTTGCGAGCAAGGGCGCTCAGATCGTGTGTCTGCCGGAGCTTTTTTTGGGCCCCTACTTTTGCCAACAGCATGATGATAAATATTTTGCTATGGCCGAGCCGGTGCCGGGGGAGGCAACGGAGATTTTTTCCAAGCTCGCCAAAGAAAAGAAAATTGTGATCATGCTCTCGATCTACGAGCTTGCTTCTGACGGCTTGCGCTACAACACGGTGGTGGTGATTGATGCAGATGGAACATTGCTTGGAAAGTATCGCAAGATGCACGTGCCCAACGATCCGGAGCATGGCTACGATGAGACGTATTATTTTGCTCCAGGAGACCTTGGTTTCCAGGTCTTCGAAACGAAATATGCCAAGGTGAGCCCCATGATCTGCTACGACCAGTGGTTTCCCGAAGGAGCTCGCATGTGTGCGCTTAAGGGTGCTGAGATTCTTTTTTACCCGACGGCTATTGGATGGCCAGAAGTGGTGAGAAAAGCGGTGCGAAGCGGAGGAGCCAGCGAAGATGGATCCGCCGCCGAATCCGCCGCGGCGGACGAGGCGGAAATTTCTGAAAAAATTTCTGCCGAGGAGAGCGCAGTCCCCATTGGAAAGGCTGACCGACCCAACAAGGAATATTTCGACAGCGCGGAAAACGATGCTTGGCAGGTGACGCAGCGTAGTCATGCGATCGACAACCATGTTTTCGTCGCCGCGGTGAATCGCACACAGCAGGAGCAGGGCCTCAATTTTTGGGGTACGTCGTTTGTGTGTGATCCGTATGGTGTTGTCCTCGGCAAAGCTTCTGCGGACAAGGAAGAGAATTTGGTCGTGGAATGCGATCTTGGCCTCATTGATTTGAAGCGAGCGGATTGGCCGTTTCTGAAAGAGAGAAGAATCAAGGTAGAGGGTTAAGATCCTAACTTCCTAACCGCCTGCATGAGCTATTCAATGCCTCCCGAATGGGCGTCCCACGAGGCGACCCTCATCGCTTGGCCCCATAATGTCGAGCACTGGCCTGGCAATTACGAGCCCATCCCGAAGATTTTTGCGAAGATGGCCGTGACACTGGCAAAGAGCGAGAAGGTTTATGTGTGCGTGAATGATGCGAAGATGGAAGAAGTGGCGAGAGGAATCATTTCTGGTTCAGGACACCCGCCGCGGCGGGCTGAACCAGCCTTTTCAAACGAGCCGAATGTTTCCTACCTCCACATCCCCACGAATGCGTCGTGGTCACGCGACCATGGGCCGATCGTGGTTCGCGATGAAAAAGGGAATCGAATAATCTTGGATTTCATCTTCAACTGCTGGGGCGAAAAATATCCACCCTGGGATCTGGATGACGCTGTCCCTCAGAACGTTGGAAAGTTCTTGAAACTTCCGGTGGTGGAACCGGGCATCGTGCTCGAGGGCGGCTCCATTGACGTGAATGGTTTGGGCTCACTTCTGACCACCCGTCAATGCCTCCTGAACAAAAATCGCAATCCTCATTTGAATCAAAACCAGATCGAAGGGTATTTGGAAAAATATCTTGGAGCCACGAATGTGCTGTGGCTGGAGGAGGGGATTGTGGGGGACGACACAGATGGGCACATTGATGACATCGCGAAGTTTGTGAATGAGACGACCATCGTGTTCGCCGTTGAGGAAAAAAAAGATGACGAAAATTATTCGATTCTTCAGAAGAATTACGAGGATTTGAAGAAAATGAAAGATCAGGATGGCCAACCCTTCACCATTATTCCGCTTCCTATGCCGGATCCCGTTGTCTACGAAGGCAAGCGGCTCCCCGCGAGTTATCTGAATTTTTATATCGCCAACACCATCGTTCTCGTCCCCACCTTTCGCTGTTCCAAGGACGAACAAGTGCTTCGTCTCCTTGCACCATTATTTCCCGGCCGAGAAGTCAGAGGCATTGACAGCGTGGACTGGGTGTGGGGGCTTGGGACCGTACATTGCTCGACGCAGCAAATACCGTCGTTTTAATTCGCCTTCACTATTTTGGGCCCCCATTCAAAATTCTTTTGCATGTGAAAATTCTTCGTGTTATACCTTTTTTTGTAAAGAAAAAATTTGAAAAAATTTAAAACATTTTGGAAGATCGGGCAGAAACAGTTCGACACGGAACAGTTCGACATCAACAAGGACGGAGAGCTTATCGTTCGAGAAGGAAATTATCAGTACAACCTCTACGACATCGCGAAAAAATTCGATGCCTCGATCGAGATCTTCATGCCCTTTGTGCTGGAAAATCGCCTTCGACATCTTTTCGAAGTGTTTGACATGAATATCAAGCGCTATTCCTACAAGGGCCGCTTCACCTACCATTACCCCATGAAGGTGAATCAGAATAAAGAGTATGTTTTGCCGCTGGTGGCGGAGGGCGCGCATCTCGAAGTGGGATCGGTCAATGAACTCTGGCTCGTGAAGAAGCTCTGGCAATCGGAAAATTTTCACGCGCGTTTTCGTGTGCTCTGCAATGGACCCAAGACAAAGAAATATGTGCAGCTCATCTACGAGCTTCGCGCGCTGGGTCTCACCATTATCCCGATCATTGAAGATATTGCGGAGCTTGCCGTGCTGAAGGATTTCAAGGGCGACTTGGGGATACGCGTGAATCTCCAGTCCAAATTCAAAACCCGATGGGACAAAAAAGTGGATCGCTTTGGACTCCTCGCAAGCGAGATCCTAGCGCTGGGAAAGATTCGCAATCTCAAACTGCTCCACTACCATATCGGCTCCCAGACCGAAGAAGAAAACAGCATTATCGATGCGATGCGAGAAGCCTTCAGTGTCTACAAACAACTCCGCGCCACGAATCCTTCGCTTGACACCATTGATATGGGCGGAGGCTTTGCGGTTTTTTACGACAAGCGCAATAAGTATACCGTCGAGTCCGTCGTCAACCGCGTGGTGAAGACGCTTCGGGACCTCAGCGTGAAGGCGAATATTCCGCACCCGAATATTATTGTCGAATGGGGTCGACACATTGCCGCACCGGCCCAGATGACCATCTACAAGATTGTGGCGGAGAAAGATATCCCGAAGGCCACCGCGAGCAAGTGGTATATCATCGACGGTAGCTTCATGAACGACCTCCTCGACACCTGGTCCATCCACCAGAAGTGGCAGATGGTTCCGGTGAATCACATGGAAGCAAAAAAGCGCCATCGCGTCTGGCTTGCGGGTCTTTCCTGCGACTCGGACGACAAATATACCGCAAGTGATGGGTATGTGCTGCTTCCGAGTCTCGAAGAGCTCGCTCCGGGAGAGGATCTCTACGTCGGCATCTTCGACACCGGCGCGTATCAAGACGCCTTTGCCTCGCACCACTGCCTGCTTTCTTCGCCAGCCAAGCTCGTTCTTCAGAACGGGATCGTTGAGGTTGCGAGACGACGAGAAACAGCGGAAGATGTAGGAAAGCTCTTCGGATGGTAGACGTCGGTTTGCTCACTTCATCTGCGAATCCCCGCTCAGGCGGGGCTTCTTCGATTTCGTGATCAAACCTCCTTTTCCCCATGCTCTTCATCGCATGCTCTTTTTTTTATTCAAATATTCTCTTTCGAGGGTCCTTTTTTCCATTTTATCTGTCTTCACGGCATGGGGGCCCCTATAATGTTCTTAGTGTTATTATTTTATGATGTTGGTACACGTTCTCATGGGTTTCCTCTCAGGCCTTCTCTTGGCCTGGCTGCTGATAAAAACAGCCGAGTTTGAACGAGCATTTTCCTCTTTTTCTTTTGTCGTCTTTGTGATGAAGGATAAGGGCTGGCATCGGGCTTTTTTGTATTTTTTCTTCGCGATCTTGATGGCTCTTTTGTTTGGGCTGAATGTTTTTGTGCTTGGCAATCAAAGCAGCCTTGTCCCCATCCAGATTCTCAGTTTTTTTCTGGTGGCGGCAGGGGTCTATGATCTCACTTTTCGCCTCATTCCCGTCCTTCTCATTATCTTGCTCGTCATGGTGGTGGCGATGCTTTCGCTTTTTTTCTCGTTCCCTCTGGGTCTCAAAGAATCCCTGCTCGGAGCGGCATCCGTCGGGGCTCTCGTGCTCCTGCTCTACGTCATCACGAAGCGGCGGGGGATCGGAGAAGCGGATATTTTTCTGGGGGCGACGATTGGCGCAGTTTTTGGCTGGATGAAGGGCCTCCTTGTTTTTTCTATGGGGAATGTGATCGGGCTTCTTTTTGTGCTGCCGCTCATCGCTCTCTTTGGAAAAGAGCGCATGAAGCAGGTTCCGCTCGTTTTTTTCCTCGTCGTTGCCATTTTTCTCCAGTGGTATCTCGGCTATGCGGATCTGATCCTGAAGTATTTGGTATAACAAAATCATAGTTTTTCAAGGTCTGAAGACTGGAACTTTCCGGCATTTTCTGCTATACTTATTCGAATGTGAGGATGAAAATAAATAAAACCCCGCCAAAGGCAGGCAAGCAAAAAAATAAAAATGAAACAAGAATTCTATCCTACCCTCGTTCGAGCCGAAGAACTCAAGATGCGAAGCCAGCATCGCGAGGCCATTGAGCTCTGTCATCAAATCTTGCTGATGGATCTTTCGGTGGTGGAGGCCTACGAAGAGATCGGCGACAATTACATTTCCCTGCGCGCCTACTCGAAGGCCAAGAAGGCTCTGGAAAAAGCCCTGGAGATCAATCGAAGAAGTGCGAATGCGAATTATCTCTACGGCTTTGTCTTCAGCGCCCTCCACGACTGGGAGCAGGCGATCAAATACCTTGAGCTTGCCAACGACTATCAAGCCAACCATCCGGAGGTACTCCGCTGTCTTGGTTGGGCGTTTTTCTGCTCCGGTCTCCGCAAGAAAGGCCTGGCCATCCTCGAGCGAGCTCTGGTTCTAGCTCCCCAGGACAGCTATGTGCTTTGCGATCTTGGCATATGTCACCTCAATGACCGAAGTTTCGGTCGCGCCATGGATCTCTTCGGAAGGACGCTTCAGGTCGATCCCGAAAATGTGAAGGCAAAAGAGTGTTTGAAAATCGCCCGAATGTTTGCCGAGAGCACGCCAACCCTCTAGCATGGGGGCATGAAAAAAGTTCAACGTATCATGGTGTTTGGCACCTTTGACGTGTTTCATCCCGGACACCGGTATTTTATTGAAGAAGCGAGGAAAAAAGGGGATGTTATTATTGTTGTTGCTCGCGACAAGACAGTACTTCGGCTGAAAGGTGTGCTTCGCAACAAGGAAGACCTTCGAAAGCGAGTTCTCGAAGAAGCCTTCCCGGAAGCGAAAGTTGTTCTTGGCGATGAAAAAGATCCGATGAAAGTGGTTCGTACGTGGAAGCCCGATTTGGTGTGCCTCGGCTACGATCAGGTCGGATTTAGCGAGGAGCTGAAGAAAAAGTTTCCAGAAATTCCCATTGAAAGAATTGAGGCTTTCAAGCCGGAGAAGTATAAAAGCTCGAAAATGTAATATATTTTGTATTGCATTTTTGTAACAATAAATGTATTATTGTTGTGTCTTTTTTTTAGCTATGAAAACTCTTTCAAGAACTTTTCGATTATATCCGGAAACTCTGCAGGAGATCAGCGAGTTTGCCAAAGAACATGCTCTCAATTTGAGCCAATCACTCCGGACACTCGTGGCGGTGGCGCGAAAGTATGAGCGAAAACAGCAACTCATGAGGGAACTGGAGAGCCTTTCTCATGATGAAGCGTTTCTGAAAGAATCAGAAGAGTGGGCAAATCTTCAGCTCGACTAAGTATGCAAGAATCAATTTTTTTTCAGGGGGAAATCTGGCTTGCCAGACTCGATCCCACCGAAGGCTCAGAAATCAAAAAGACAAGACCTTGTCTCGTCATCAGTTCAACCTTGGTCAATAAGAAACTTCGAACGATCACCGTTATTCCACTTTCTTCGGGAAAGAAAAATGCGGTGCTTTTGCTGATTGATCTTTTGCCGAATGCAGAAAATGGACTCAAAAAGGATTGCCATCTTGTGATTCCTCAAATTCGAACGCTTGCCAAATCTCGTCTCATAAAAAAAATAGGAAAAGTAGGCCAGCCAATCATCGATCTCATCCGTGAATCTTTTGAGGTGTATTTTTGGGATTTATGAGAAATTTTTTATTTTTTCTTGTGTCTTCACCACAAACTTCTTCTCCGTGATCTCTTTGAGGTTGGCTTCCACATTGGCGACGGCGCCTTTGCGGCAGGCTTCGACCATGGCATCAGCTACAACAAGATCACTTTTCGCGTTTGGATTGCCTTTCGAAAGCAGTGTTTTCAGAAGCGGTTGAAGTTTCACCACGGTCTCGGCGGTTTCGAGTGGAACGAGGGCAGCATTTTTCAGAGCGGATTGCGCTGCTTTGGCATCGTTTGATTTGTAAGCGTGAGCAACGGCTTGGTACGCCTTTGCGTCTTCTTCGATGAGTTCGAATAAACGCTTTCGGAGCTTCTCTGTTTTTTCGAGGACTTTTTTCATCTCCGCATGAACATTCGCGAATCGTTTGCCGGCGATGGTCAGGTTCGCGACCATGGAACAGAGTGCGGCGGCAAGAGAGCCGGCGAGTGCTGCTACGGATCCTCCGCCAGGCACGGGACTCTTGGAGGCAACACGATTTATGAAGTCCAACAAAGAGTCACCACCTTTTTGCATTTTTTTCTCCAAGACTTTTTCGAGAACCTGCTCGGGCTGAAAGGTTTTGGCCTTCAGGAAAAATTTCGCAGCGCTAATCAGAGAATCCTCTGGTATCAGTCCGATCACTTCGCTTTCCTCCACCTTCACGCCTGCTTTCTTGGCTTCTTTTTTAATCGCCTGAAAAACTTGGTGCACGTTCGTCACGGTGTAGTTCGTCAGGTTCATCGAGACCTGCGTGAGACCGCATTCCTTCAGCTCAAAACCAAGCGCTTTCACCTCTGGGAAACCGCCATCTTTGAAGCGCACTTTTTTTGCAATACTTTTGGCGAGCGCGAGATCGGTCGTTTTGAGATTCACATTGAAGGCCACGAGCGGGAAGCGAACCCCCACGGCGGTAGCGCCGGCGGGGCCAAGCTTCTTCGGTCCGAAGTCCGGATCGCGAGCAGGATTTTTTCCGATTTCTTTTTGAATGCCTTCGTATTCGCCACGACGAACATCTGCGAGATTTTTTCGCTCAGGCCGCTTCGCAGCCTTCTCATACAAATAGACGGGAATACCGAGCTCATCTGCGATCCGTTTTCCCAGTGTTTCGGCGTAGGGAATGACTTCTTCTTCGCTCATGCCGGAGATGGGGACGAGAGGAATCACATCGGTCGCGCCCATGCGAGGATGCTCGCCTTGATGTTTTCCGAGATCAATTATTCGCGCCGCTATTTTCGTTGCCTGAAAAGCCGCCTCCACCACGGCTTCTGGCGGACCGGCAAAAGTCACGACGGATCGATTATGGGCTTTATCGCTTTCTTGACCCAGCAGCCAGACCCCCGGCACGGCAGTGATGGCTTTCACAATGGCCGCGATTTTTTTCTGATCGCGGCCTTCAGAGAAGTTCGGGATGCATTCAAGAATTTTCATAGGAATGCTTAGTATGTTCGCGATATACTCTCTGAATAATTCCTGTTTTGGCATCCCGACCGAGCCCTGCCTGCCGGCAGGCAGGCCGAAGGGCGAGTGGAGGGATCCCTAAAAAGATTTTTCAGAGGTTCCTTGAATTTGTTTAGAATTTATATATTAAGGCTTAGAATTTTCTTTTGATTATGTTAGCCTATGGCCGAAAAAACCACCTATGAAAACGGTAACACTCACCAGTAGCAATCTTACTTTAGAAGAGATTGAGGCCGTTGCAAGGCATTTTGCTGTTGTAAAGATTTCCCATGACGCTACGGAACGCGTTCTTTGCTCACGAAAAATTGTTGAAGAAAAAGCCGAAGG